>NZ_JBQENP010000002.1:0-300372 GCF_052044755.1 Acinetobacter sp. 22512
TCCCGCCTGCAAAATCGATATATTCTTTATTTTCTTGATCCCAAATACGTGAACCTTCGCCACGTACCGGAATGAAATTTGCCGGTGCAAAAACTGGAACCATCCAGTCGTTAAAGTTGCTTCGAGTTACAGAAATTGGCTGTTCCATGCTTACCTCAGTATTTATTTAATATATTCGATAACACTTAAATTTGAATAATTCAGAAAAAGGGACTGAACAAATAAACCCTATAACATCCTTTATATTTGTTCAGACCACTTTTTCTAAAAGTAATTTCCGCAGATTAGCCTGGGAAAATACCGCGTTCTTTACGAGCTTTTAAGATACGCTCACATGCCAAGATGTAAGCCGCTGTACGTAAAGTACAAGCGTTGCTGTTTGCTGTATTCCAAACATCTTCCATAGCTTGAACCATCAACTTGTCTAAACGCTCGTTGATTTCTTCTTCGCTCCAGAAGTAGCTCGCCATGTCTTGAACCCATTCGAAGTAACTTACAGTTACACCGCCGGCGTTACATACCACGTCAGGAACTACAACAATGCCACGCTCAACTAATACGTCTTCAGCTTTAGGATATGTCGGGCCGTTTGCGCCTTCTAAAATCAACTTAGCTTTAAGTTTTTGAGCACGTTCAACAGTGATTTGGCCTTCCAATGCAGCTGGAACAATAATGTCAACTTCAGCTGTCCAGAAATCTTCGTCAGCAATTGATTGAGCGCCGGCAAAACCACCAACACCTTGATTTGCATTTACGTGATCACGTAATGCTTCAAGATCAATACCATCAGCATTGAAAATTGTGCCAGTGTGGTCTTGAACGTGTGTAACTTTCGCTTTCGATTCAACAAATAAGAAAGCTGCTTCACTACCTACGTTACCAAAACCTTGAATAGCAACTTTCGCGCCTTCAATTGGTAAATTAATTTTTGCTGCTACTTCACGACCTGTAACGAATACGCCACGACCAGTTGCTTTTACACGACCTAAAGAACCGCCTAAGTGAACTGGTTTACCAGTTACAACACCAGTTACCGTGTGACCTTGGCTAGTAGAATAAGTATCCATCATCCAACCCATGATATTGGCATTCGTACCAACGTCTGGAGCAGGAATATCTTTTTGAGGCCCAATAATATGACCAATTTCAGTCGTATAACGACGAGTCAAACGCTCTAATTCACGAGTTGATAATTTACGTGGATCAACACGGATACCACCTTTTGCACCACCAAATGGCAAGTTCAAAACAGCAGTTTTAATTGTCATCCATGCAGATAACGCCATCACTTCATTCAAATCAACATTTGGATGGTAACGAACACCGCCTTTACCCGGACCACGAGACAAGTTGTGTTGTACACGGTAACCTTCAAAGTGCTGGATCGAACCGTCATCCATCACGATTGGCACGTCAACAATAAGCGCACGCTTAGGACGTTTTAAAGTATCGATATAATCAGCTAAGTGTTCTAAATATGGCGCTACACGGTCAATTTGTGCCAAGTAAGTTTGCCATGCATCGCTATGTTCGTTTACGTATGAAAGATCTGACATCTTTTTTCCTATATACCTTCATAGACTCAGATTTGATAAATCCGTAGTCTTTATTATTCAGCAACCAAAACCTTGCAATAACAAAGTCTTAGTTTATTTACTAAACCTTCTGCTCTTCTAAAGCATTAGATTTTTTAAATTCCATTTGTTGATACTAAAAGTATGATCTACTTTTATATATCGATATCTTTTACAAGCTTTCTTTCATGTAACTTACTGTTTATAAAGCTATCTTTATAAAAGCAAAGTTTAACCACAACCCACTTAATCCAGTCGGCTGAAATATAAATACAAAAGAAATGGCATAACCGTTTGGGAGTTAAAAAGAACGATGATTTATAAAAAAATCATATGTCCATAAAAATTATTTTGACTAATCGATAGATCCCTCCATTAGTCTTTTTAAAAATAAACATTGTTCAATAATGCTACAGATTAATTATCTCTACACACACCGCTTAAAATTAAGCCGGAACATAGCTATAAAATCTTCCAATAAATATAGCATAGAGCACACTCATTTAGAACATTTTAAAATAAATAAGCAGAGAAAAAATAATCAAATCGCACTAATCTTTATAATAAAAAAACAACAAATATTAAAAAAAGCTTAACTTTAATAAAAAAAATTTATAGAAAACATAAAATCATAATTTAAAAAAATACACCAAATTAAAATCATAAATAACAATAACTTAAAAATTAATCACCTTTATGAATTTGTCAAAAAATTATACCCTCTCTACATTAAATCTATAATAAGTCCATTTCTAATTCATATTTTATAAAAACCCAAAAACCTCTTTATCAAATAACCAAGCTAAACATAGACTTAATCAACTATTAATAATAAATAAATATTAATAAGAATCCGATAAATGGTAATTTTATAAAACAATATTTGTTTTCATGATCAAAAATAAAACTTCATTTTTAAAAAAAATACAGAAATTCTTTCTTTTGTAGTTCCTCTAAGGCACAAAAAAAGGCCCCTTTCGGGACCTTTAAAAACACATTTTTCGACTAAAAAGCTTAGCTTTGCACTAGATCTTTCTTTCGATAAAAAATGAAGTAGCTTGCATAACATAAAATGATAAAAATAATGCAGCAGATAAAACCAACTTGCATAGATGGGTCAAATACCATACTGATACAGGTAACGATACAGAACAGCCCACCTACAATTGGAGTAAGAGGGAAAAGAGGTGCCGCGAAGCGTAAATCTTTTGCTGTTTTACCCGACTTATACCACTGTCTACGGAAGTTAAACTGTGAAACGCAAATCGCAATCCAAACCACAACCATTGTAAAAGCTGCAACGCCCAACAAATTCTTAAAAATTGTTTCTGGCGCAAATTGTTCTGAAAGCAATCCAGGAATTGCACCAAACATAGTTACTGTAATGGCAACAATCGGTGTTCCAGAAGGAGTTAATTTAGAAAATATTTTTGGTAATTGATTTTTTGCCGAAAGCGACCACATCATACGTGAAGCAGCAAACAAACCAGAATTTGCAGCAGATAGTAAAGCCGTAATAATTACAAAGCGAATAATGTCTTCTGCGTATGGAATACCAATATAGTTAAATACCGTCACAAAAGGACTATTACTTACTTCATTTGCACTAAGGCCTGCAAGCTGGAACGGCAGTAATGAACTAATCACCACAATTGTACCAACAAAGAAAATCAGTAAACGCCAAATAGCCGCATTGATTGCTTTAGGAACTGTCTGTGCTGGATTCTCAGCTTCCCCCGCTGCTACCCCAATTAATTCTGTGCCCGAAAAAGCAAAGTTAACAATCAGCATAGTAGCAAAAATTGGGAAGAGACCGTTTGGGAACCAACCGTGAGCAGTCAGGTTACTAAATAATGGTGCTGTTTCATGTCCGTGGTAAGGAATAAAACCAAAAATTGCCAGTAGACCTAAACCAATAAAACAAATAATAGTGACAACTTTGACGAGTGCCAACCAGAATTCAGATTCGGCAAATAATCGAGTTGAACTGATATTAAGGAAAAAAACTAAGGCGCCAAAAAAAAGAGTCCAAGCCCATACCGAGGTAGATGGAAACCACTCCTGCACCAATAAAGCTGCCGCAGTAAACTCAGTCCCCAAAGTTGCAGTCCAAGTTAACCAATAGAGCCAAGTAATCATATAGCCCGTACCCGGACCAATATAACGGCGGGCGTATTCACCAAAAGAACCTGATTCCGGTACATGAACCGCAAGTTCTCCCAGGCATAACATCACGGTATAGGCAATTAAACCGCCCAAAAAATAAGAAATAATTGCGCCAATTGGGCCTGCTTGGGAAATTACATCACCAGACCCTAAAAAAAGACCTGTACCTATGGCACCGCCAAGGGAGATCATCACCAAATGTCGAGTACTCATTGCTCGTTTCAAAGGTGCAGAACTTCCATGTTGCGATGCATCATTATTCCGATAATTTAATGATTGCATATAAAAAACTGTAACGACAATTTAGTAAAAAATCATTTTAGGAGAAAAAAATAAATATGCAATTATCTTTGAATAGTGAACTTATTTTAACCAAGCTCTTCAGGTAAAAATAAAATATATAGTAAAAACATTTAGTTATATTTTTTATAGCTATAACCGTATTTTAATTAATCTTATATTATTTCTATAATTTATGTAGTAGAAAAACCCATTTATTTTTAAATATAATATTTATATACATTACTGGTTATGTCTACTTTAAATACAGCAGATCACCATATAATAAACCTACTATTTATTTAAATAATGAATTTTAAAATAATATACAAATAAGTTTATAAAAAAATATTTTTTAAGCAAAAAATAAAGCCCAAACCTAAAGGTCTGAGCTTTATTTAAACACTATAAAGTTTTAATAGCTGATGGTAGTCAACTGTTCTGTAGGTTGAATTGAACCTTCCGTAAATTCACACAGCCCTTGTTCATCACAAGATAAATTTAGTTGCTTATAGCTAATCGCAAAGCAGTCGAAATATTTTTTGATTAGAAAAGGACTCATATCCGATGTTAAAGGCTCTTCACTCTTGAACAATTTAATGACTTTGCGATCATTCATCGCTAACAAATAAATTTCATTATTTAATTCAATATTCACTACACCAGTTTGCTCAGCCACAATTGGAACCAAATAAGATTTATTCGCCAGTAGAGTGTCTACCGTGTAACTTTCAAATTTTGAGTTGATGAGGTTGAATACCAAAATTAAACCAAAGCTAGTCTGCAAGCCTTCTTTGTAATTTGCATCTTCTTGAATTCGCAGCACTTTAATACCAAGCTTTTGAAAGTCCAACTCAGTTGCTTGATTTGTTTTTATCAGACTACGTGTAATAGCCTGTTTAAGTGGGTTATCAAAATAACGTTCATCTAGCTGAAAATCATTTTGGCGTAATATTTTTAACAACATTTCATCATGTTGGGTAAGAACATGCGCAAGTACATTACGGAAGTAAAACTTACTTTGTTTTTTGACCTTACGAACTTGCTGATAAAAATAGATTTCATCGAAATCATGTTCAATAAAATCATGTAATAAACTTGAACTAGCCAATACTGACAATGCTTCATGACCAGTAAATGGCAAATGAATCGTATGTAAGCTAGGTAACAGCTCTTTTATTTTTAAGTAATGTTCACGGTCAATCGAGAAATATGGGTCATAAACAATAACGTATTCACGCGCTGCATCGACATCTTGCGGCTGAATCTGCATGTCCTTGTTTGCTACCGAATCAAAAAACTCAGCGTAGCGTCGGTCTTCAACATGCTCTGGGTCAATTGAATATTGAGGCACAAATGCAATCACACGGTTCATATTCAATAAATTAGAATATTTGATTGCCGCATAGCCGCCCATTGAACCGCCATAACCCACAATATTTTTAAAGCCTTCTAGAATAGGCGAAATTGCTTTTGCCAGCTCAATCATGCTTGCTTGAGGAAACCATGATTTTTGTTTTGGCATTACCCCAATAACATTATATTGGTATTTAATTAGAGACTTTTCAGCATTGATAGATAAGCCACTCGCTCGGGTAATCAAATCGCCAAAAGAGAGAACTAATGTATTAGAATCGCCTGGTAAAAAAATGGCTCTAATGTGTTCGTCTTCAAAAATAATTTGCTTATCCATGCTCACACCGAAAGAAAATTTACTCCCACATACAACGTCAAAAATGAAACAAAATAGGTGTTTTGCCAATTTATGATTGCGGAGTATCTTATTTTATAGATGCCAGTCAGATTAAAAAGCGCAAAATATGACACAATCCTTACATCCTGCCGCTCAAAAAGGCTTCAGCTCAGCTGCTGAACTTTATCAGCAAGTTAGACCTAATTATCCCGCAGAAATAGTAAGTTGGCTGCAAAATTGCCTACAAATACAGGAAAAATCTACTGTTATTGATCTTGGATCGGGTACTGGCAAATTCTTACCCTACTTAAAACAAACACATGCTGATGTTATTGCAGTTGAGCCAATTGGCGAGATGTTACAGCAGCTTCAACAAGTTTATCCTGATATCAAAACATTACAGGCTTTTAGCAATTCAATTCCTGTAGCAGACCATAAAATTGATGCCATTATTTGTGCGCAATCTTTTCACTGGTTTGACAACCTCGATACCCTAACAGAAATGCATAGAGTATTAAAACCCAAAGGACATTTAGGGCTAGTTTGGAATCAACGTGACGAACGTACAGATTGGGTCAAAGCTTTAGCTGATTTCCTACTTCCTCTTGAAGGCGACACACCTCGTTATCATAGTGAAAAGTGGAAACGTGTATTTGAACAACAAGATTTATTCATATTTGATAGCCTACAAACATTCACACAGTCACAACACGGTTCTGTCGAACAAGTCGTGAGTAAACGTTTACTCTCTACGAGTTTTATTGCTGCAATGACTGAAAAAGATCAATTACAACTCAAAGCACAGTTTGAAAAAATTGTTTATGATTTTACGGGATTAGGTCCTCAAGATCAGATTGATTTTCCATATGTTACGTATGCATATCACTTTCAAAAAAGTACGTTACCCGTTAAATAATTAGTGAATAGGTTTGGTTGAAAGTTATGAAGAAAACACCTCAAATCATATTAATGTCTTTGCTTTGCTCTAGCCTATTTCTGACTGCTTGTAAAAAAGCGGATGAGCCTGCTAAGACGGAGCAACCTTCTGCCACCTCATCTACCGATCAGGTTTTAGAAAAACTGAATGAAAGACCTGTTAAGACGTTCCCTGCCACTGCTGATGATGCACACGATATTGCGCTGTTAGAGGATTATGACCGTCGCTTTACAGAAATGAGTGACGAGATGGAAAGTGAATTAGCAAAAATGCATGAAGCTGGAACCCTCACTACAGAGTTTGAGCAACAGCGTACTCTCGATAATGTGCGCTCTTCTCTGACCATGTTAAAAGATTTAGATTTAAAAACTGAGCAGGGCCGTTACATTCAGGGTCTACTTTATCAATATTGGGAAAACCAAGAAAAACACTTGAGTGATAAGCAAGCCAATAAAGATGAACAGATCAATGATCTTGCCGACTATTTACAAGCACAAAATCAATTAAAATATTGGAAAGCATCGCAACAGAAATAAGCAATGTAATGGTTATAAAAAAGCCTTCAAACTTATGAAGGCTTTTTTCAAATTATATATTTTGCTTTTCAACCCAATGAATTGCCTGAACGCGGAATAACTCACATGCACCATCACCAGTATCGGTCGGGGTAAGTGAAGATTTCCAGACTAAATTTTTGTCCTTAATCTCGACAAGGTCACCTTTTAGATAAACTAAATCACCACGTTTAACCTGTTTAATCTGCTGAGCAATCTCAGGGTTCGCAGGAATGATGTGCATGTTAGACACCATTTGCATTGCTTGCTCTGCTGGAACAGGTAATTTAGGAATTTTCCAGTTTAAATAACGGTCATATTGTTTCACTGAAATATGACGTGCGATTTCAGGCTGTGCAAACAATCCCCAGCTTACGGCATAGTCGATAGGAGAAAACTTAGCTTGTTCATCATTTTGATAAACTTTTGAACCCAAGATTCTGAAATTTCCTTGAAAAGGTTGTAATACAGAAATAGATTGATCTTTTTCTATAGGGCTCAAACCATTGGCAATATTATATTCACTTGAGGTCGATGCAAATGTTGAACTCATGCCAATCGCGGCGAGTAAGCCCATCATCAAACGTTGTTTTTTCATCGTGTTACACCTCAAATATTGCTAGATCAAAGTGAATAGATCTTCGATTTATAATAGCTTTAAGCGATGAAAAAAATATCGAAATTTAGTAACAATACAGATCAATTTCGTCTATTTTTGTGCTAAATTAAACAGCTTGTTAATCTTCGAAATCTATTCTCAACGTTTCAAAACGAACCTTGCCTTGTTGAACAGCTTGTGCAATTGCCTGTTGACCTTTCGTAAGTCTAGCTCCACCACTTTTTACATCAAGCAAAATAATATTGATGTCTTCTGCCGTACCATCGCCATCGCGAAAATCGGTGTATCCATCAAAGATAATATAGTCCACCGGATCGCCCATGAATTTTGCATCGCTTGGTAAATACTGAAATTCAGGTAAAACTGGAGCAAATTGTTCTGCCATTTTTCCTTTCAACACCGCACGACTTGTATTTACACTTCTCTTTTGTGCTTGAGTAAGCGCTTGTTGATGCTCTAGTTCAAGTTCAGCAATATATTGCTCATATTCAGCCTTAATTCGTCCATTACGTGTATTTGATAAAATAAGAGTAGTGATAATGATGCCAATTCCAGCACCAATAAGCATGGCAAGCCATACAGACATAAATTTTCCTTAAAAAGCACGAATTAAGATTACAGATCTAATCATATCTAAAATAACGAAACAGCTTAAACTTTTGTCAAATGTGGTCATCTCCTTCACATAAAAAGATGCTAAGGTATAAAACATAAACAAATGTGCTGCTGAAAATAATTGGATTTATGAAAACGATACTTATTGCAAATCAAAAGGGCGGATGCGGAAAAACCATGACGGCCATTACGTTGGCAACAGCATTGGCACAAAAAGGATATAAAGTAGCATTAGCAGATTCGGACAATCAAAAATCGGCTTTACAATGGTTAAAACAGCGCCCTGATACCGTTGCAACGATTCAAAGCCTAGACTGGCGTCATGAGAAATCAATTGGTGATGCACCCAAAAATCTGGACTATTTAATTATTGATGCGCCTGGCGCACTTTCAGGTGAGCATGCTGAACAACTTATTAGTGAAGCTCACGCCATTATTACTCCGCTTCAGCCTTCATTTTTTGACATAGACAGTACTCGTCGCTTTTTGAAGCATTTACAAGATATTAAACGTATTCGCAAAGGCAAAGTACAGATTTTGCTTCTTGCTAACCGTGTAAAACCAAACAGTGCAAGCTCAAAAGATATCCAGCAGTTCTTTGAAAAAATTGAACAGGAACCTGTTGCATGGATTGCTGAACGCACTGCCTATGGCAGCTTAGCAATGCAAGGTTTAAGCATTTTTGATAAACCGCAAAAAAACTTTATTAGTATCCAAAATCAATGGCAACCTGTTCTAAACAAGTTAATTGAAGATAAAGCTGAGTGGTTTTAAAAGAATTTTAGCCTTTGAAACTGGATGTATAAGGTTCTTTACATTACGGCCTTAAAATTTGCCTCAGGTTATTTTTCAGTTAATATGACTTTATTCTATGTAGAAAATTAGAGAAATATTGTTCGTGCATCCATACGCTCCTAATTTACAGCGCGTTTTATTGTTTGGGCTGTTTTTTATTTTGATTTTTTTAGGATTTAATATCCTGAAATATTTTATTGTTCCTGTACTTTGGGCTGCCATCATTGCATATATGACTTGGCCTATTTATTTAAGAATTCAGCGTTTTTTTGGAGAATCACGTAATACTTTAAACGCAACCCTAATGATTAGTCTGGTCATTTTGGTAGTTGGTATCCCCTTTACATGCGCGGTTTTTATTTTGCAGCATGAGGGACGTAACTTATATTTTGATTTACAACGTCAGGTTTTTTCGGGTCATTTAAGCGTTCCAGATTTTATTCGTGATCTTCCTTTTGTAGGAAAAGAGATTTCTCGTACACTCAATGAATTAAATAACGATCCTAATAGTACGATTCAAAATATCGCAGCTTGGGTACAAAGCCATTTAAGTTATGGCCGTGTGCTGCTTGGTGAAATTAGTAAAAATATTGTCAAACTTGGCTTTGCAGTATTTAGCCTATTTTTCTTCTATCGTGATGGTCAAATGATTTTATCTCAAGTGAGTAAAGCTTTAGAAATGGTCATTGGCCCTCGTATTCATCATTATCTCGATACAATTTCTGAAACAACTCGTGCAGTAGTCTATGGTGTCGGTTTAACTGCAATTGCTCAAGCCGTTTTAGCTGGATTAAGTTACTTCGTAGCAGGTGTACCAAACCCTATGGTACTCACTATTGTTACTTTCTTATTGGCTTTAATTCCATTTGGTACTCCAATTTCTTATTTAGGCGTTGGCTTATGGTTGTTCTCTCAGGGACAAACCATGGAGGCAATTGGTGTTGTGGTTTGGGGTGTGCTGATCGTCAGTAGCTCAGATAATGTGATTAGACCACTCGTCATTTCTGGTGCCACCAAAATTCCGTTCTTATTAATTATGTTTGGTGTATTAGGCGGTATTGCGAGTTTTGGCTTGGTTGGATTATTTATTGGTCCTGTAATTTTGGCTATTTTACTGGCAATTTGGCGTGAATGGTTACATGAGACGATTGAGCCTGAACCTATGCCAAAAACGACCATGATTTATGATTCTGAGAGTGAATCGTCTAATGATGAAAAGTGACATAGAGATTTAATTTAAAAATGTTTCTAGATACAAATTAACTATTTAAATTAACTTGTAGATCAGACCTCTGTTTGTTTGAATCAAACAATCATATATATTTATAAGGACATCCAATCATGCAGATGTTTAATAAAATTGGCGCAGTCTGTGTGCTTACAGCCCTTTTTACCGTTGGCTGTAGTTCGGTAACTAAAACTATATCTGACACAGCCCAAGCATTAACCTCAATGCATACAAAAAAAGTGGTCGACGTAAATGAAGTGACAGCTAATGGTATTGGCAAAAAAATAGGTACTATTAGCTTTCAAGATAGTGACAAAGGTTTAATTATTACCCCTGCTCTTGCTGACTTACCAAGTGGTACTCGTGGTTTCCATATTCATGAAAATGCTTCTTGTGCACCTGCTGTAAAAGATGGAAAACCTGGCGCTGCTTTGGCTGCTGGTAGCCACTATAACCCGAACCAAGCCCCTCATCATGGTACTCCAACCACTGGCCATTTAGGTGATCTACCTGTTTTGGTTGTTGATAATACAGGTGTTGCAACAACTGCCGTGATCGCACCTCGATTAAAACTTGCTGATATTCAGGGTCGAGCGATTATGATCCATGCGGGTGGTGACAATTATTCAGACTCACCTCAACCTCTTGGCGGTGGCGGAGCACGAATTGCGTGTGGCGTGATTAAATAATTTATGTATTTTTCAAATTGTGGGTATCTAAAAAGATATCCACAATTATGTTAATTTATTGATCGTTACAACTTGGTTTAAGTCTAATAAAATCTTAAAAAATGACTGACTTTGGTAGATAAAAAGAATAATATTTTTGAAGTAATAAAAATTTAAAGTTACATACTGCTTTCTCACGTATTCTCTAATTTAGAACAAAAGCCGTGAATTATCTGACCCAAATATTTAATAGCTTTAAGACGAACTCTATTTTAATTTATTGCTTGCAAATTCTGATTGTACTGACTGGCACAACTTTAGGTTTGCTGTGGCTGGGCTATAATCAACTTATTGTTCCTGTGACCTTAGGCGCAATTGCAGCAGCATTAACAGACTTTGATGATCGCTTAAGTATTCGATTACGCAATTTGGTCTATGTCTGCCTGCTCTTTTTTACAGTCAGTAGCATTCTCGGCTTTTTAGCTCCTTACAAAATTTTCTTTATTTTATATCTCTCTATCTCAAGCGCTTTTTTCATATTACTAGGCGCCTTAGGGCAACGTTATGCCACGATTTCTTTTGGCACGATTCTGCTCTCTATTTATAGTATGTTCGGTTTAGGCGAATACGCACATTGGTATCAACAACCTACTTATTTTGTTTATGGTGCTCTGTGGTACGGTTTAACTTCTATTTTATTTTTTATTATTAAACCGACACTTCCCTTACAAGATAAGCTCTCACAAATTTTTAAAGAAATTTCTGTTCTACTACAAGCAAAAGCTCGTTTGTTTGATCCGGACAATAAAGAGAATGTTGAGCAGCTTTTATATGAATTATCTCTACAAAATACGCAAGTTGCCCAAAGCCTCAATCAAATACGCAGTTCTCTACTTACTCGGCTCAAAGCTTCCAGAGTCAGTAATAAAAGTATCTATTGGCTAAACCTATATTTTTTCGCACGAGATATTCACGAGCAAGCCACTTCAAATTATTTACATTACGAACATATTCAACAGAATTTTAGCCGTAGTGATCTTATTTTCCGTTTCCAAAAAAACCTGCGTCTACAAGCACAAGCATGCCAAGACTTAGCTCAATGTATTTTATATAACCAGCCATATCAGCCTTCGCAAGAAAGTCAGAAAGTATTGGGACATTTGGAAAGTTCTTTAAAAGATTGGATACAACAACATCCACAAAATTTTGAAGTTAAAAATTTAAAACTTATTTTTGATAACTTAAAAGGAATGCATGAACAGTTTGAACAACTGCAATATGCCCAACCTGTTCCTGAAAATAACACTCAAACAAGACAAGAACACTTAAATTTACTTGATGATGATATTCAAGGATTTTCAGATCTTATCTTAAAACTTCGGCAACAACTTACGCCACAGTCAGCGCTGTTTAGGCATGCCATACGAATTGCTGTGGTTTTCGCCGCAGGTTATGCAATTTCACTGTTACCCTTTGCGCAGCATGGTTACTGGATTTTACTCACCAGTTTGTTTGTCTGTCAGATTACTTATTTTGCGACTAAAAGCCGTCTTAAATTAAGAACGATTGGTACCTTACTCGGTGTTTTATTAGGAATACCTATTTTATATTTTGTACCGAGTATTGAAGGCCAGCTCATCATTACAATTATTTGTGGAGTCTGCTTTTTTTACTTACGTCAAAAGAAATATGCTTTGGCTACGCTCATGGCCACCCTTATGGTGCTATTAATTTTCAACTTAAAAGGCGCTGGCTACAGTATTATTTTGCCTCGACTGATAGATACCTTATTAGGCTGCTTTATTGCATGGCTCGCCGTAAACTTTATTTGGCCCGACTGGAACTTTCGGAACATCCCCAACAATATTAATAAAAGCAGCAAAGCGACCTTAGATTATTTCAATGTGATTGTTGAGCAATATCAATATGGCAAAAATCAGGATATAGAATACCGCCGAATTCGCCGTGCTGCACATAACGCTCAGATTGAGCTATCCAACATGATTTCAAGCTTAAGTGCTGAACCGAACCCGAACCCTCAACTCATCCATTATGCTTTTCGTTATCTGGTTTATAGCCACAGCCAACTGAGTTACGTAGCAGCGTTAGGAAGCCAACGACAAAAAATTGATGATCAACAGGTATTACAACTCTTACTGGATTGTCAGCAAATTCTTAAACAGAGCTTATTTGATCCGGCTTATATTGATTTCAATTTCCTTGAGCAGACTTTAGCGCAAATTCAAAGCCTAACTACTCATGAGCACTTTTCAGAGAATTACACACTCGTGTTAAAACAAATTAGTTTATTATTAGAAACCTTGCCTGAATTATTAACACTTAAAGACAAACTTTTAGAACAAGAGATTAAGTAGAATAAAAAAATACCGGAATATCACTTCCGGTATTTTTTATTTAATTGTTGCCTTGTTGCAGTCTTTCTTGCATTTCCTGCTTCAAAGCACTTCGCGGTTGGCTAAACCAAAGAACAATAAAGGTAAATGCAGACAATGCAAAAGCCCATAAATGAAATTGTGTATAGAGATAACGTACAAGTTCAATCATTGCAAAGAAGCTCATCATCAGTAACATTGAAACTGCTGCTGCCACAGTTCCTTTTGATACCTCTGATGACATGAGTGCAAAGCGATATAAGACTGAAAAGCTAATTCCCTCACCAAAACAAATCAGTGTCATGCCTGTAAGCAAACATGGTATGAGATAGGTTTGCCACACTACACCTAATATTAAAATGAGTGTACCGGTTAGCATAATCGGCAAACCCATCATGACGGTTTTACCCAAAGGCAAACGGTCAATAATTTTGATTAAGACAATGTTGCCTACGATTAAACCCAAAAATACGGGGAATTGAGCTAAGCCATATTGCACACTGGTGAGCTTTAATTCATCTACTAAAATGATTGGAGATAAAGCAATCCATAGCATTAAAGGCATACCCACTAAAGGTAATGCGAGGCTTAAACCTAAAAACCGGCGGTTGGCAAACACCTTTTTAAAATCATCAAAAAGATAACTAAAAGGTTGCTTGGTTACACTGACTTGCTGGCTTGGCATCTGTTTTTTCAACCCGATCCAACTGAGTAATGCCAATACAGCGATGGCGACAAAGCCCCAGTGCCAAGACACATAATCAATTAAGAAAGCGCCAAGTACAGGTCCTAGCAAGGGTGCAAGTAATGAGATATTTGCCATGAGTGCCATGACTTTAATCGCATCACGTTCAGCAAAACTTTCTTGAATGGCCGCATAACCAACGGCTGAAATTACAGTTAAACCAATTCCCTGCAAAAATCTTAAAGCTAGAAATTGCTCGATTTGCGTCGTCAGTAAAATTAAAAAACAGCATAGAGCAAAGAATAAAACTCCTGCTAATAGTACTTTTTTACGTCCGAGACGGTCCGACAAAGGACCAAGTAACCATGCAACAGATGCGCCACCTAATAAATAAAATGACATCGAAGATGGTGCCCAAGTTGCACTTACACCAAAATCTTCAGTAATTGCCAACATGGCTGGCTGAATCAGGTCATTACCAATATAAACCGCAAATTCAAATAGCACTAAGGCCAAAGGAAACATCAACGTTGTACGGTTCAACGTTGTCGTTTGAATATTTTTCATGAGTTGTACACTTCAAAATAGCGGCCATATGTCTGTACGACTACCTATAAAATAAGATGTAGTCATGACGATGACATGTATGGTCAATCAATCTTTAGTTAAGTTGTTATATGCCGTGAGAGTGCATGTTTAGAGTGTGAAACACCGTATTCACAAGGTGTCTAAAACGAGAAAAAATATATGACGTGAGATTCGGTAATTTTTACCAATTGGCACAATTGCCGAGCGCAACAATAGCACTTTTTAAATTGATCAGCAATCATGCAATTTCAAGAAGCTTAAATTTCAGTTTTTTGCACAAAAGGGCATGCAAATTATGCTTGTGCACAAACTCAAAGTTATCCACATATTCGATAAAAAATTAAGCATCATGGGCAAGGATTAACTTGAAAATCTGTAGTTTCCTCTCCTTTTGTACATTGATAGCTTTGCTTTTTATTCACAATTTTCCAGATTTGCTGATCTCGTTTTAATAAATATTCAGTACGTGTTTTCGACACCGCATCTGGACTAGGCTCTGTTTGCAAAATAGTAACTTGAGCATTGGAAGGATCATCCGAAGCATTCATTTGCTGTGAAATATCTAAATTGCTTGCATCATTTAAAAGATCTGGTTGATCGAGTAATACAGCCTGTATAGGACTATCAGCAAGTTGAGCAGAAGAATTTTGAGGGGGAGCACAAGCTGTTAATATGCTTAAGCTGAAAATAATCAACAAACCATTCTTTTTCATCACTCTTCCCCTCTATTTACTCAAAATTAATGCTAAAGATAATAGGCCACTTTTTCCTTTTGAGCTTTGTAAATAAGTATAAACTTATTGATATTAATGAGATAGATTAATTTTAAATAGAAATCCAATAATAATTATTGATTTTTTATCAACAATATTTTTCCTATTCATGCATTTTTCTACAACAGTAAATCTCATAGAGTATGCGTCAAATACAGGAATTTAATGAGAGCAACATCCATGAGTAAGATTTTAGTGATTAATGGTGCTAAACAATTTGCCCACTCAAACGGTGAATTAAATGACACATTAACCACCCTAGCAACCACACATCTCACGGAACTCGGCCACGAAGTTCAAGTCACCCGTGCAGACAGCAATTATGATGCTGAAAGTGAAGTTGAAAAATACTTATGGGCAGATGTTGTTATTTATCAAATGCCAGGCTGGTGGATGGGCGCACCTTGGACAGTCAAAAAGTAT
Source organism: Acinetobacter sp. 22512 (assembly GCF_052044755.1). NCBI lineage: Bacteria > Pseudomonadati > Pseudomonadota > Gammaproteobacteria > Moraxellales > Moraxellaceae > Acinetobacter > Acinetobacter sp. 22512. The sequence continues at coordinate 15,991 of NZ_JBQENP010000002.1, forward strand.
ATTGATGATGTCTTTACCACTGGTCATGGTTCACTTTATGCAAGTGATGGGCGTAGCCGTTCTGATGCCTCAAAAAAATATGGTTCAGGTGGTCTAATTCATGACAAAAAATATATGCTGTCATTGACTTGGAATGCTCCAATGGAAGCATTTGAAGATGCAGATCAATTCTTCCACGGCGTAGGTGTAGATGGTGTTTATTTACCATTTCATAAAGCCAATCAGTTCTTAGGCATGAGCACCCTTCCGACATTTATCGTAAATGACGTAATTAAAATGCCTGACGTTGATAGTTATGTTGAAGAATATAAAGCACACTTAAATACTGTATTTGCAGCAGCCTAATAAGGAGAAATCCATGCTAACCATTATTGCGGAAATTCGTACTAAATCGGGTGGACAGCATCGCCAGAACGTATTGGATGCCTTTCAAAAAATCATTCCAACTGTTTTAGCAGAAGATGGTTGTCATGGTTATGAACCTTTAGTTGATCACAAATCAAATGCGAGCTTCCAAACCCAAGAGCCTGACATGATTGTCATGCTAGAAAAATGGCAAAGTGTTGCCCATCTTGAAGCACATTTAGCGACGCATCATATGCAAGCACATCATGAAGCAGTTAAAGATGATGTAGTTGACGTTAAAATTAAAATTTTAGAAAACGGCGTATAATTTAGACTATAAAAAAAGACGATATATTTATCGTCTTTTTTATTTTTAAGAGCAAAGCTGGGTTTGAAAACCTCTAGAGCCTTTCCCTCTCGCGCATTGATAGCTCTTTTGCTTATTTTGCAATTGCCACTTTTCATCAACTAGCTTAAATGAATATTCTGTTCGGATTGCAGAAACAGAATCATCCATTAAACCTGTTTGGATAACGGTAATACGGGAAACTGTTGGAGATTCTACTCGGTTAAATACTTGCTGAACTGAGGTATTGTTATGCTCTTTTACGATCTCAGGCTGGGCTTTAAGTACTTGTTGCATCGGAGTTTCCGAACCCACAAAAGGAATTAATTTACTGGTCGTCGCACACCCAGTGAAAAGCCCAGCACAAAGCGCTGAAATTAAAAATAAACGTTGCATTTTTATCACCAAAACAAAAGCCATAGCTTTATGATGCTATGGCTTTGTCGGTTACTCTGTAGAAACTATGTAGTCCTACAAAATAGATCTAATTTAAAGATCGAATAATTTACCTGGGTTCATCAAACCATTCGGGTCAAATACTTTTTTCAAAGCTTTCATATATTCAATTTCTTCAGGCGAACGTGAATATTCCAAATATGGCTTTTTCGTCATACCGACACCGTGTTCAGCAGAGATTGAACCGTCGTATTTTTTAACGGTATCAAACACATATTTATTTACCACCTGACACTTCGCAAAGAACTCATCTTTGGTTAAGTTTTCAGGTTTTAAAATATTTAAGTGCAAGTTACCGTCACCGATATGACCGAACCAGCAAATTTCAAAGTCTGGATAGTTTTCTTGAACAATCGCATCAATTTCACGAATAAATGCAGGTACGTGAGTAATTAATACTGAAATATCGTTTTTGTATGGAATAAATGGCGCGATTGATTCAGAGATATCTTCGCGTAAACGCCATAAGCTTTCTACTTGGTCAAGGCTCTGGCTCATTACACCATCAAGTACCCAACCCTGCTCCATACAATGCTCGAAAATTTCCATTGCTTTATCGAGAATCGGCTCATATGGAGCTTCAAACTCAAGTAATACATAGAACGGGCATTGAGTTTCAAATGGGCGTTGTACATGTCCATGATCTAAAACTTTTTGCATTGCAAGTTCACCAAAGAACTCAAATGCAGTTAAGTCGATGTCTTTTTGGAAAGCATGTAACACAGGCATTACTGCATCGAAATCTGGAACACCTAAAACTAAAACTTGTAAGTTTTGTGGTTGACGCTCAAGTTTAATTTCTGCTTCGGTCACTAAACCTAATGTGCCTTCACCGCCAATAAACAAATGCTGTAATGCATAACCAGTTGCATTTTTAACCATGCCTTTGTTTAAACGCAGGATGTCACCTTTACCAGTCACTACAGTTAAACCAAGTACCCAGTTACGTGTCATGCCATATTTAATAACTTTAATACCACCAGCATTGGTACCAATATTACCGCCAATCTGACTAGAACCCGCTGACGCAAAGTCCACCGGATAATACATGCCTTGTTCTTCTGCATAATTCTGCAATTGCTCAGTCACAACACCAGCTTGAACACGCACCATACGGTCTGCCGGGAAGAACTCAAGAATTTGGTTCATTTTGTCCATGCTAATGACAATTTCACCATTGGTTGCTACCGCACCAGCAGAGAGACCAGTACGACCACCTGACGGTGTAATCGCAACATTAAACTGGTTCGCAAGCTTTACAACTGCCTGAACTTGTTCAGTCGTTGACGGAAAAACGATGACCGATGGGTTCGGATTAAAATGCTTGGTATGATCTTTACCCCAGTTTTCGAGACTATCAGCATCAGTTTTAATACGGTTTTCACCGACGATTGCTGTTAATTGGGTGAGTAACTCAGGTGTTAAAGCGACTGGAGCATTCATCGTTTGCAGACCTAGCAAGAAGTAAACTGTGGTGGGACTATGACCTCATAATTCTCAAGGTTCTCACCTGAGCAAAGTCATAATGTTCAAGGAACTCCTATATTCTACATGTATCCGCGCAAGCGATAAAGTTCAGATTAGAGATACTGTCACTACAAAACATGTTTAACGTAAATAAATGCTTTCTATGGGGCTTTCAGAGAAAAATCACATTTATCCCCCTACCAAGCATATTTTAAAATGCTCGACAAGCCATAAACAGAAGTGATTAGACATAGATAAAATTGCCATAAGGCGATGGTATAAACGAAATATCTATAGCACCGCCCAGTATGTTATTATACCGCCACCAAATTTGGCCTTTGTAGCGGAGCCGTAATGAGCCAACATCTTTCACTACCTAAAGATAAAATCCGTTTCCTTTTGTTAGAAGGCGTTCATCAAAACGCAGTCGATACTTTAAACGCTGCGGGTTACACCAATATTGACTATCGTAAAACTGCTCTTGAAGGCGAAGCGCTTAAAGAAGCAATTAAAGATGCTCACTTTATTGGTATTCGTTCGCGTACCCAATTGACTGAAGAAGTTTTCGAAGCTGCAAACAAATTGATCGCAGTAGGTTGTTTCTGTATCGGAACAAACCAAGTTGATCTTAAAGCAGCAATGGCACGTGGTATTCCTGTATTCAACGCACCGTATTCAAATACGCGTTCGGTTGCAGAGCTTGTACTTGCTGAAACGATTCTTCTTCTTCGCCGTGTTCCTGAAAAATCGGCGGCTTGTCATCGTGGTGGTTGGGACAAGTCCGCTGTCGGTTCTTTTGAAACTCGTGGCAAAACTTTAGGTATTGTGGGTTACGGTTCCATCGGTTCTCAACTTTCAGTTCTTGCTGAAAGTATGGGTATGCATGTTATTTATTATGATGCAGTAACCAAATTACCAATGGGTAATGCTCGCCAAGTTGGTTCTTTAGATGAGCTTTTAGCAACTGCAGATGTTGTGACTTTACATGTGCCAGATGTTCCATCTACACGCAACTTCTTCACTAAAGAACAATTTGCGAAAATGAAAGAAGGCGCGATTTTCTTAAATGCTGCACGTGGTACATGTGTAGTGATTGAAGATTTAGCTGATGCAATCAAATCTGGTCATATTGCTGGTGCAGCGGTTGACGTATTCCCGAAAGAACCAAAAGCAAACGGTGAAGAATTCCAGTCTCCACTTCGCGGATTAGACAACGTGATTTTAACTCCTCACGTTGGTGGTTCAACCATGGAAGCGCAAGCAAACATCGGTTTAGAAGTTGCAGAGAAATTTGTTGCTTACTCTGATAAAGGTATGACACTTTCTGCGGTGAACTTCCCAGAAATCGCATTACCATTGACAGCTGGCCAACACCGTTTATTGCACATCCACAAAAACGTGCCAGGCGTATTGTCTAAAATCAACAACTTGTTTGCTGAACAAGGCATCAACATTTCTGGTCAGTCTCTTATGACTAAAGGCGACATCGGTTACCTCGTCATGGACGTTGACGCTTCTGCTTCTCACGAAGCTTTAGATATGTTGCATGAAGTTGAAGGTACAATTCGCGTGCGCGTATTGTTCTAATACGAACTGTAAATTTAAAAGCCACAGCAATGTCTGTGGCTTTTTTATGGGCATTTACATTATCATGTGAAAAGTATACCAATCGATCAAATAATAAAATGTCCAGTTCGAACCAGAAATCTCAGCTGCATGCTTTGGGCTTTCTCATTCTCGCTATGCTAAGCGTACAAAGCAGTGCATCTTTAGCAAAAATTCTGTTTCAGAACTTCCCTGTACTGACTGTTTCAGCAATGCGCCTATGTTTAGGTGCAATTATTCTTGCCTTTATTTTTAGAATTTGGCGAATTAATTTTAGTCAGGTTCGATGGAAAGCAATTTTAGCTTATGGATTTGCGCTTGCAGGCATGAACGCACTGTTTTATCTGTCGATCGAACGCTTACCGATTGGGATCGCGGTTGCTTTTGAATTTATTGGACCTTTAAGTGTGGCGTTATACCACGCACGCCAAAAATATGATTTTGTTTGGGTGAGCTTCGCAATTATTGGGCTGATTTTACTTTTCCCTTTCAATCAGGCCCATAGTCTAGATTGGATCGGCGTTTTATTTGCTATTAGTGCAGGGGCTTGTTGGGCGCTTTATATTATTGCCGGTCAGAAACCTTCTGGTATTTCAGGTAATCATACGGTGTGCTTGGGAATGAGTGTAGGTGCATGCATCTTATTACCCATTACCTTTTTTTCAGGCTCAATTGCACAAGTTATAGAACTTCCCTATCTTTTTTATTTTATTGGTTTGGCTATTTTAGCCAGTGCTCTCCCATTCTCTTTAGAAATGTTAGCACTGCGCAATTTGACACCTTTAAGCTTTGGAACATTGATGAGCCTAGAACCCGCAGTTGCAGCGCTATCTGGTTTTATCTTTTTAGGCGAATATCTGTTATGGAACCAATGGCTAGCACTTGCAACCATTATTACCGCTTCTGTTGGTTGTACCATAACCACCCAAAAAGCTCGCCAAGAACGTGAAAAAGTAGCAAGTTAATTTAATGAAATTTGCCAGCTAAAACACAGTATTCGTTATAATTGTCCACCATTATTTTTAGACATCAGATGAAGCGCTAGAGTATTTTCCATGCAAAATCTTCCAATTATTGCTGTGCTGTATATGATTTTGTCTATGGTCTCATATCAAATCAGCGCTTCATTTGCCAAACAGCTCATTGCAACATTAGACCCTCTCACCGTTACAATTTTAAGGCTGAGCTTTGCAACAGTCATCGTCGCGATCATGTTTCGCTCTTGGAAAATCTGGTCACGCTTACCCTATTTAAAATGGCGTGATTTATTGATGTACTGCGCATCTTTAGGGTTAATGAATATCCTATTTTATACCTCACTTGGAAAATTACCCCAAGGTATTGCTGTTGGATTAGAGTTTATTGGTCCATTGGGTCTTGCGCTTCTTTCTATTAAACAAAAGAGCGACTACATTTGGGTAGCACTGGCCATGTTAGGCATTGCACTCATGGTACCTTGGCAAAACCCTATTCAACACCATTTCTCGTATGTAGGTGCAGCATGTGCACTAGGTGCTGGACTTTGCTGGGCCTTCTATATCTATTTCGGTCATAAAGTTGTGACTCAAAATATCGGGATGCACGCCTTAACGATTGGGATCGGTGTATCTGCACTTGCCTTATTGCCAATTGGAATCTGGCACAATGCTCCTGCATTACTTGAGACACAGTACTGGGGTAAAGCCTTACTTATTGCGGTGTTAGCGACTGCAATTCCATATGCACTTGATTTAATGGCTCTCAAACAACTCAATAAATTAACTTATGGGACTCTAACGAGTTTAGCACCAGCATTGGCAGCATTAACGGGTTTCTTATTGCTTCACGAAGAAATCAGCATGCTGCAATGGGTGGCTTTGGCTTGCGTAATGCTGGCCTCTATTGGTGTTACTTTAAGAAGTACTAAAAAGGCTGCATAGGTTTACTCTACTGCTGCTTTTTATACTTTTTATATTCCTTTAAATATTTATTACCCAGTGTCTCCTTTTCGCTGTCTTTAAGAATTTTTCCGGCTTGTTGAAAAAACTTATGTTCTTCTTCTTTTAAATGATGATGGACTTTTTCACTCAACTGTTTGGCGGTTGCTAACCAGCTCGGGCTACTCATATCGGTTTTTTCAAGTTGTTCGACCAACTCATCCATTTCATGATGTTCAGATAAAGCATGTCTCGTAATATCTAAACCGACATCATCAAACATTAAAGGAATATAAAGGTAACGATCTTCGGCAACTGAATGGGCATAAAGTTCATTTTTTAATGCATCAAATAATTCTTTTCGTTCTTCGGTTAAACCGTGTGTCTGAATGAGTTGTTCAGAAAGGTTACGTTGATTTTCATGGCTTTCTCTTAATGCTTCGAAAATATTCATTCTCTTCCTCATTTTTTAGCTAAAAAATCTTTTTTATTTCAAGGTTTATCATACGTTGAAATTTATAATGTTTAAGTAGCTTAAAATGAGACTATTTTTTACACAGTTTTCTTTCTAGTAAATTTCTGTAATGATTTTTATATTTTTAACTGTAAATGATACACAAAAGTATGAACTGCATTTTTGAGACAGCTCATACTTTCAATCTTATTTAACCCGTAACAAACATTTGATAGCCCAAACGGCAAATCAGAATACTTACCAAAATTAAAAAGATAATTCGCACAAAACCACTGCCATATTTAAGTGCAGTACGCACCCCAACAATAGAACCTAGCACGTTAGCCGCCGCCATCATTAAACCAATATGTAAAATAGCGTGACCAGTTGGGATGAGGAAACTCAGCGCAGCTAAGTTAGTCATAAAATTACCAATTTTTGACAAAGCTGAAGCATGCAAGAAATCAACTTGTAAAAAACGGATAAAGAAGAAAATAAAGAAACTGCCAGTACCCGGCCCAAAAATACCGTCGTAGAAACCAATGGCCAAACTACCAATACCAGCTAAAATTAACATTTTCGTGGTAATTTTTTGCTCGGTATGAACTTGACCGAAGTTCTTTTTAACTAGGGTATAAATCGCAATCACAATCAACATTACGAAAACGAAAGGACGCAATACGGATTGTGGAATAAGTGATAAACATGCAGCGCCAGCAAAAGAACTAATCAAGGCACAAATGGCAATAACGGCTAAAAGCTTCCATTGCAACTTTACTTTTTTAGCAAATGTATAAGCCGCCGATGCAGTACCAAAAATGGATGAGACTTTATTGGTACCAATCACCGTAGCAGTCGACATGTTAGGAAAAGTGCTCATGATCCCGGGAATCTGGATGAGTCCACCGCCGCCTACAGCAGCATCAATTGCTCCTGCAGTAAACGCAAAAAAGATCAAACTAAGGATAACATCCCATTCCATGCCCATGCTCTATACTCTACATCTACTACAAATTTAAGATACGCTTAGGTACCAACCGTTTTTTATCGGTAATCTCTGCTAAGCCTAAACAGCGCTCACCTGAAAACACCAAAACTTCTGCTTCTGCTGAATGCTCAATATTGCTTTCTAAACCGTTGCAAAAATATTTTTCACGCCCTTCCGGAACTTGAATTTTTAGGAAATGGTCAACTGGTGCATAAACTGGAAGTAGCAAAGCTTCTCTTTGCTCTTCTGTTAAACTTTCCAGATATTCAATGGTATAACTCGGTATAAGCTCAAAATGTCCTGTTTGAGTCCGATTTAGCATCGTTAAATGTCCACCACAACCAAGTGCTTCACCAATATCTTCACCTAGTACACGGATGTATGTACCTTTAGAGCAGGTTACATCCAGAGTGATACTATTTTCGGTAAACTCAATAAGCTCTAAAGCATAAATCGTGACTGGACGCGCTTCACGCTCAATCTCTATACCTTTTCTCGCCAACTCATATAACGGCTTACCTTCTTTTTTCAAAGCCGAATACATGGGTGGAACTTGTTGAATATCTCCTCTAAATTTCTCTAAGGTTTGTTCAATAAGTTCTTGGCTAAGCACCGGAATAGGACGCTCTTGTAAAATCTCCCCTTCCACATCACCTGTTGTAGTGGTCTGTCCCAATCGAACAGTGGTTTGATAACGCTTTGTTGAGTCCAGCAAATAATGTGAGAACTTGGTCGCCTCTCCCAAACAAATCGGGAGCAAACCTGTCGCCAAGGGGTCTAACGCTCCAGTATGGCCTGCTTTTTGGGCGCGATATAACCAACGCACTTTTTGCAAAGCCGCATTTGAACTTAAGCCTAATGGTTTATTTAATAGAAATACACCACTGATATGGCGACGAGAAATTTTTTGATTTTTTGTCGTCATTTTTACTGGAACACAAAGCTAGAAAAAAGTGCCGACATGTTAGCAAATTCGGCAAGATATTTTCACAATATTTAGGTGCCTTTTCACTTATTTTATGGCACATTAATGAATGAGTAAAAAAACAACAAATTAAAACTTAAGGAAGATATCTTTATGCAAGGGATGCAGAAGAAGGTATTGTGGTGCGTGCTCGTTTTTTTTATTTTGAGCCTCATTGCATGTGTCTATTGGTTAAGTCCTGATTCAAAAAACAGATCAACCCAAGTCAGTGAAAAGACAGCTCAAAATTTAGCATCAGCTCCACCCACAAATAACTCAACGCTAAATGCAGATGCTTACCATAGTAAAAGTCAGCAAGATACTGAAGTTAACTGTCAGTTAAAAATTGATAGTTCCCAACATTTGGTCGTTAATAGTCAAACACGTGACTGCTTTGAATATTTTATTACCCAATATGGAGAAAATGATTTAGAGCAAATTAAAAATCACTTTGGACAATTTATTCAGGGAAAATATTTAGAGCCCGCTCGCTCACAGATTATAGATTTATGGGCCCGCTACTTAAAATACCGTGAACAGCTTGCTCAAATCCAAACGCCCTCGTCAAAACAACAAGATAAAAATTATTTTCAAAAAATCTTTAATTCAATTCAAGATCTAAGAAAACGTTTCTTTTCGGCCGCTGAAGTTGAAGGGCTCTTCTCAACTGAAGATATCTATCAGAACTACACGTTAGATCGTATGCAAATACTTGAGGACTCTTCTTTAAGCGAAATTGAAAAGGCTCAAAAGCTTAAAGAACGTTTCGAAGAACTTCCTGAAGACTGGCAGCAAAACCTACAAGAACTTTCTAAACTTGATGACTTACATGCACTGACCAAACAAATTAAAGCACGCCATGGTTCAGCAGAAGAGCTTAGACAAATGCGTACAGCACTCGTCGGAGCTGAAGCAACTCAAAGGCTAGAAACTTTAGATACGCAACGGAATGCTTGGCAACAAAGGGTCACAAGTTATCTCGATGGTCGAGATGAAATTATTAAAAGTAACATGAGTGATAGTGCTAAAAGCCAAGCCATACAACAATTACGCCAACAACAATTTAACTCATCACAAGAACAATTAAGATTGCGAACTTTTGAAACGGTCCATGATCAGGGAGGTGAACTGCCATTTAATTATTAAGTCTTTCCTATTAGGGACTGACTAAACAAGCACTAGCAGTAAGAAGCTGCTTTTCATACAAAATAAAAATAGTGAGTAAAAAATGAAAAGGAAGTTAACGTTTTTTTGCGCTGCAATGCTCTCTGGATTGAGTATTTCAGCGGCCTATGCCACAAATGCTGAACAAGTTAAAAACTCGTTCGTCTATTCATCTTATGCACAAACCAAATATCCACTGGTTTTTAACCACGGTATGGCAGGTTTTAACCGAGTTGGGACAGATACACTTGGTCTCGATTACTGGTATCAAATCCTTCCGGATCTTGCTCGTAATGGAGGAAATGTCTGGGCAACCAGAGTGTCACCTTTTAACTCAACAGAAGTGCGTGGTGAACAACTTGCCCAGCAAGTAGAAGAGATTATTGCCATTACCGGCAAGCCTAAAGTCAACTTGATCGGTCATAGCCATGGGGGCCCGACAATTCGCTATGTGGCCGGTATCATGCCAGAAAAAGTTGCCTCACTCACTACAATTGGTGCACCTCATAAGGGATCACCAATGGCAGATGTGATCCTGAACGTTGAGGGTACTCCTCTGTCTGGACTGGCAACGTTAGTAAACTGGTTTTCAGCAGCCATTACTTGGGCAGGAGGCCTAGACCCAACAAGCTATCCGCATGACTCTTTAGCAGGTGCTCATAGCCTATCAACTCAAGGTTCAGCTCAATTTAATGCTCAATTCCCTATGGGTGTACCAACTACTTCTTGTGGTGAAGGGACATACCAAGAGAAAGGTATTTATATGTATTCTTTCTCGGGGAATAAAGCGCTGACCAACCCATTAGATCCATTTGATATTGCGCTTACAGGCAGTAGTTTAGTAGTCGATCCATTTGGTGATAATGATGGACTTGTTTCCCGATGCAGTGCCAAATTTGGTAAAACAATTCGTGATGATTACAACTGGAATCATTTAGATGAAGTGAACCAAGTACTTGGTATACGTTCTATTTTCGCTTCCGATCCTGTCTCGGTTTACCGTCAACATGCAAACCGTTTAAAACTTCAAGGACTATAGTTTTTAAACAAAAAATGCGCCAAAAGGCGCATTTTTTTACTCGCTATAAGCTTACGCTTTACGAGCTGGTAATTTTTCACGAATACGTGCAGCTTTACCAGACAAGTCACGAAGGTAGTAAAGTTTAGCACGACGAACGTCACCACGACGTTTCACTTCGATTTTAGCAACAACTGGTGAGTGAGTTTGGAATACACGCTCAACACCAACACCGCTAGAAATTTTACGTACTGTGAACGCAGAGTTCAAACCACGGTTTTTCTTAGCGATTACAACACCTTCAAATGCTTGAAGACGTTCACGATCACCCTCTTTTACTTTTACTTGAACGATGACAGTGTCACCAGGAGCAAAAGCAGGGATATCAGATTTTAACTGTGCATTTTCAACAGCTTGAACTAAAGGATGTTTACCACTCATTGTGGGAATCTCCAATATGTGCGGAGTCAGAAGAGGTCTGAATTTCCGCTGGGGATAGAGGCTAAAGCGCATATCAACCCGTTTATCTTTCCCTTTACGACAATATGTCTATAAAGAGCCTTTAAATTTACATAAAACTATTCAATAAATAGAATTATGCTTTAACTCGAAGCATTGCTTCTCGTCTCGTTGCAGAACTTGCGTTCTTGAGAATAACGATTAAGAGTTACCGTTATTCACTTGCGTATCTTTTAGCCATTTTTTTTGCTGCTTAGTCAACTCAACCTTTTCGACCAACTCAGGTCGACGCTCTAGAGTTCGTTGATATCGCTGCAAAAAACGCCATTTTTCAATATTGCCATGATGTCCAGATTTTAATACCTCTGGCACATCCAGCCCTTCAAAATGGTCAGGCTTTGTATATTGTGGACAATCTAAAAGACCGTCAACAAAAGAATCTTGTACTGCTGATTGTTCATCTGACATTACATTCGGCAAACGGCGAATAATACTGTCAAGTAACACCATAGCGGGCAGTTCACCACCAGATAGAACATAATCACCAATTGACCATTCTTGATCCACATAATGCTGGATCAAACGTTCATCGACTCCTTCATAACGTCCACACAGTACAATTAAGCCGTCATAATCAACAAACTGCTGTACTGCCTGTTCATTTAAGGTTTTGCCTTGTGGGGACATATACACCACAGGAACATGAACATGTCCTGCTTGTGAGGCAAGCTGTTTGGCATGTGCAATTGCTTTCGCCAAAGGCTCAGCCATCATCACCATACCTGGGCCGCCACCAAATGGACGTTCATCCACTCTTCTGTAGTTTCCCTCAGCAAAATCACGAGGATTAATACAAGTGACTTGTACAATATCTCGCTTTGCCGCACGTCCGCTGATGCCGTAGGCTGTAATCGCTTCAAACATTTCAGGAAAAAGCGTAATGACTGCAAAAAACATCACAGACTCCTCTATTTTCCTGCTGTATTAATCCTAAAAGGATTAATAATCTACGCCCCAATTGACGTAAATACGACCAGCTTCAAGATCAACACGTTGTACTACATCTTTATGCCAAGGAATCATGCGCTCTTCTGAATCAATGCTGTCTGGGGTAGCATGCACCACCATCACATCATTAGCTCCAGTTTCAAACAACTCATGAATTTTCCCTAAGTTTACTTCCTGTTCTTCTTCATCCAGACCTAACACAGTTAAGCCCTTTAAATCTGACCAGTAGTATTCATCTACATCTGCTTTTGGCAGTTGAGACTTAGCAATCCAGATATTAGCGCCAACCAAGCTTTCCGCCCCAGTGCGATCACTCACACCTTTCAACGCAACAACTAGGCCTTTGCCATGTGGTTTCCAACGTTTTACATCTATTGTTTGCCAACCGGCCTTGGTCTCAATGTACCAAGGCAGGTAGTCAAACATGTTGCTCATAGGTTCTGTATTTGAATACACCCAGAGCCACCCATTCAATCCATAAGCTGAACGTAACTGTCCAATCTGAATACGATCTTCGGGAACATTCTGTGTTGATGTCATGGGCTACCTACTACAAAAATTATGCAGTAGCTTTTTTAGCTTGAGCAGCTAAAGAAGCAACACGTTCAGAAGGTTGAGCACCTTGAGAAACCCAGTGAGCAAAACGGTCTGCATCTAAACGAAGTTTTTCTGCTTGACCTTGTGCAGTCGGGTTAAAGAAACCGATACGCTCGATGAAACGACCATCACGTGCATTGCGGCTGTCAGTCACAACGATTTGATAGAATGGACGTTTTTTTGCGCCGCCACGTGCTAAACGAATAACAACCATGATAAAAGCCTTATAATTCTTACGGATTATCCCTGCGCCGACCATCGACAACACTTCAAACCCCTTTCATAGAGGGCGACATTCTACGTGATTTTCGCCCTGAAAGAAAGATTATTTTTTGAGTTATCCGCAGTTTTGAATTTAAAATTACTGTAGCCAATTTGATGTGGCAGATAACGCACAATCAGTTGCACCTTTTGCCCAAAATTTTTGCCCTTGATCATTAAGACAAATGATCCCATCACCAGCTTGAGAACTAGTAGCAATAGGTGTAGCAGTTAACACCCAACTTGAATCAGTTATGCTAGCGAAAGCTAAGTTATATAAGGCTTGGCCTTGTTGAGGACTGACACTAGAACCATAAACCGATGTAATCGTTGCATTCGATGGATAGCGATTGTGAACTATTTTTTCTGATTCTAATGTTTGGGCAATATTCATCATTTCAGATTGAACAGCTGTACGATGTCCTTTGCGTAAATACTGCAAATACGAAGGTGTAGCTATAGCCGCTAAAATTGCAATTATTGCGACTACAATCATGAGTTCTATTAAAGTAAAACCATTCTTCATTGCCAATTCTCACTATTTGTTTCACATACATTGCAAGTGACTGCTCCACCACAGTCATTATCAACAGCCGTAGCTGTTAAACTTTGGCAACGCAAACCTGAATTCTTAGCAATAAAATTAAAATTTCTTGAATCTGTAGTTGTCGCTTTAATGACCCATGTCTGCCCATTTGCAGCAGCATTCGTCAATAAATTTCCTGTCGTCGTATCATCACTAATTTCAATCGTATAACCACCCCGTGGCAAAGTTACAGATGTCGTAGTAAATCCTCTATAGGTAAAGTTCTTGGATTTATGCCGTTCCAACTGTTCTGCCAATTTTAGAATTTCACCTTTAGCAGCAGAGGCAGTCGCTCTGCGGCTATAACTTTGATATGAAGGGATAGCAATCGAAGCAAAAATAGCGACAATCACGATGACAACCATGAGCTCAATCAAGGTAACACCCTGATTAAACCGTTGGATATAGTATTTATTCATAAGTCATCCTTTAGCGATAACGCTCATACCAGCGCGCAGGAACTAAGTGACTTGTACATTGCCACTCGCCCGTTCCACTCTCGTTTCCAGACAGCTTTAATTTCCCACAACTATTAGTCGCAGGTGGGTTATCCTCCGTTGGTACAAATGTTACGCCACGAATACCGGAGCCAATAACGTTTTTATTACATTCGGAAGCTCCTACTGGGCAATTAGTACCAGTTTGTGTTTTGAATCCACTTCCATTCTCTTTATTTTGATCAATTGACCCATCAGAATTAAGGCAGGCGCCAAATGGTAAACAGAACGTCTGCTGGTCAGTTTCACCTACTACACGTGGTAAACATGGGTCTGCCGCTACAATGCCTGTTCCCTGCGGATCATAAACAGGCACAATTAAAGTCCCCGTAACGGCCATAGGTTCTTCAAAAGCTTTCAGTCCACCTTTAATACGGAAACTATTATTAGCTTTCTCTGTGCCATCGCTCATACTAGAAAGTGAGCGATACCAACCACTTTGCCCCACCCCAGTGTTTGGAAAGAAAATCTGTGCTACTCGTGTTTCCCCAGACCGTAAAATTTGTGGATTTTTTCGAAGCGTCAATCGAGTAATATCTTTTGTTTCAAGTTGGTTATCAGCTAAAGACATTAAATTCTTTTTGATAAAGTCTTTATCGATAATCCCATAGACATTGTTTACAGGTCTTCCGCTTAATGCGGTGCTCGGTGACATCCCCTCACGACCTGTAAGCGGATAAACATCTAAAGGTGTACTACGGTCACCTGAAGCAATACCTACAGTAATAAAAGTGCGGATTCCATAATCATGAATTGTCACTGTTGGCGGTTCATAAAAACGCGGCGCATTCCCAGCGGTATAGTCATTCGAAGCATCATAAGTTGAGTCATTTGTTGCTAAATTCGCTAATCGAACAACTCGAATACCGAAACTGCTATAAGTTGAATTTGTTTTTGTCTGGTTATTATTAAGATCGATACGGAAAATTTGCCCGCCTAAATCGCCAAAATATAAATGGTCTACCAAACCATCAGCATCTCGATCTAAGGTACTAATGCGACTAACAATACTGTGCTTCATATTAGAGTTATCTATATTAGAGCCTGTATCACTAGTCCACCATAAGCGTTCCCCAGTTTTAGCATCAATAATATAAACAGCATTCCCTTTTGCTTTTCCATTCGTAAAGCAAGAATTACTCAAGGTAATATTCGGGTTTTCATAACATTGGTCGTAGCCACCACCAACAATCATAACCCGTTTAATAACTCCGTTATAACGTATATTTGCAAGTACAGGTTTAGACCAACTCTGCCCCATGCGACTATAATCAGTTTGATCTGCTCCTACTCTAAACAGGAGCTTAGGTGAGACAGGATTTAAGACATTTAAGCCATAATAGCTGCTGCCACCCATTCGCATGCCACCATAAATATTCATTTGCTTTGCAGTTACTTTTGATACTGCTGAGCTACCGCTTCCCGTTGTAGTAATACTATATGCAGGGTCAGATACCCAAGCCCCATCCATACCGTGAGCAGGAGCTGAGGCATCACTTTGGCCAACCACTAAAGCTTTTGATGCAATTGGATCATTTAATATATCAGCCGGAACGAAAGCCATTTGTTCTACGCCAGTTGAAGCATCCACAAGATGCAGACCACCTTCCATCGTTCCATAGAGAATAGATTGTTCACGCGCAGATGTTAAATTCCCATTTTCATCTAATGTTCCATTATAGGTAAGCTGCACCGGTAAAGAATGAATACTACCGCCCATCGATAAATAGGGTTCATTCGATGTAACTAATGACGAAGGTAAAGTCGTAGCGCTAATATCAGTTGAGTAACCTAGATAATTTAATATTTTTAATTTCAAGCCAATCGGGAAAGCTTTTAAAATATCTTGTCCAGTTGATGCATTAAATTTTCCTAAAACATAACTTGCTGTATTAGCCACACTATCAAAAGGATTAGTTCCTTCTGGGGGAGCAGCTGGGATTTTTAGCAAATTAGTTCCAGAAGTCGATATTTTCGTTAAGCTACCATCTGCCGCAACAGCGGAAACATCAGTAAATAAGTTGCGGATTTTAGTTTGTACTGCGTAATAATATTTTATGATATTTCCATCTTCATCACGTGTTTCATTTTGTCCAGCAATTGGTAAAGGAACTTTTGCATATGAACCACCTAAAAAGACGTTACCTCCATCATTATAATTAGAGCTATTCCAATAATCTTTCGTACCCGTTCTAAAAGCCCCACTTGCATTGTAAACCAACCCACCAGTGTTAGCTTCAAAAGCACCTGCATTGCCCCCTGATAAAACAACATGATATTTCTTTAAATTTCCACGCCATGTTAAGTAGGTGTTAGCTGGGTTTGGCTCTAAAGCCCGTAAGTAACCATATTCCTGTAAATTTTTAGGGTTTAGTGCATCATAAGGAACTGAGATAGCGCCAGTGGTTAAGGGTTGTAACGGAACTTTTTCTAAGTTATTAATAAATGCGATAACACTGTCTGTTACACCTTGCGCACTTTGGGTAGGGAAAAAACCTCCATTCCCATAACCAGGTGCAGCGACCGCATTTGTGGTCTGATTCGGTGAACACGCATCATCTCCTTTTCGGTCAGATTGGGTTCTCGAACTTAAACGACAGGCATTTTTTACATCAGAAGAACTTAAACTAGAAAAGTCACTACCAAAACCGACAAATGCTGTTTGAATAGAAACCCCAGCTGGGTTTTTTGTTTTATCAAATAATCTTTTTGCAAATTCCCCCATACAGGCCCAACCAGAGTCTGCTGTAGTGTTAGACAAACCTCCAGAACAAGTAAAATTTGCTCCCAAAGTGCTGCCTAGGGCTGTCGACATGACAGTTGCAGAACGCGTATTTGTTGTATTGTTCGGCTCCCCATCTGATAAAAAGTAGATTCCTTGCCCATCACAACTCTGGCGATTGGTCACCGCAGGTAAAGGAGATTGGTAAATAGCATTTAAATTAGAGGCATTTCTATCTACAACAATATTGGGATTGCTGGTTGTATCGTTTGATTTTGATTTTGGGATACCACTATCTGCATTTGCTACAGCATAATTAAAGGTGGTGTAGTAATAAGTATAAGAATAGGTCCAATCCGACGAAGTATCATAAGCAGTTGCCGTATCCACACCCGGATTAGAAGTTGACCAGTTACTCCAATAGCTATTAGAGCGACAAGGTTGCCATAGATTTGTGGTATCGATTTGTGAATCGCGATAATTCGTACAATATGAGTATTCCGTTCTATTATCAGATTTTCGCACACGCTTTATATAGCTATCTTTTCGGATAGCATAATTCGCCTCTGAATAGGTCGTTGTACCCATCAAATAAGCAGCAGCTTCCGCATAAGCATGTGCTGAAGGCGTTGACCCGCCAGCAGTTAAATTTGCAACAGCCTGTTTTAATTTATAACGTTGAGAACCCACTGTATTTAACGTACTCGCATCTCCTAAAGGAGCAGCAGCCACTAAAACCTGCCCACTTCGGCTATCACCATTTGCAGAGAAATTTCCCAACCCCACACGAGTGTCATTTAAAACAGGATTATTACTTGCTAAAAAAGCATTCATACCATTTTTAAGCATGGCCAGACGGTTTTCGCCATAACTATTGTTGGTCATACTTCCTGATGTATCCAACATCATCACAATAGTTTTTTTACCAGCTGTAGGTGAAGCATAAATTTGTAAATCACTCGCCTGCACAACGGAGCTTGTCATTAGCCATGTAAAAGCAACTGAACTCGAACAGATGGCATACCATAAATTATTTGGCTTAAAATTCTTCAATTTTAGTTTCACGATATTCCCCGTTATGAACCTGGTGCCGTAATTTGAGTGAGTTTATTGGTATAGTTAAATTCTTGAACTTGAGTACTAAAAGGCACGTTATGATTTGCCAAACACTCCGCCAATGTTTGTTTAGCCGTTAATGCGGTATCAAAATTGTCGCTAATTTTTGCTGCACTCGTGCTTAAGCAATCTCTTTGTAAAGTTTCAATAGAGGTAGATGCATAGGCTGGCAAAAAAGCAGTTGTAATCACCCGAATACGTTGCGTAGACAACATGCTTTTAGGTAGTTGCGTACCTTCCGAGGTGTTTGTTCCTCGTGGTAAATTTGAACCTGGAATATCGTTAGCAGCATCTGTTGGAACACTTACAGCAACTTGGGTAACCACTGCTTGACGATTACTTCCATAGTCAGTTGTTAAATTGCAGAAACCCGCCACTCCGCCATCTTCGACAACCGCATTATTGGCACTTCCTGCTCGAAGTAAACTTGCGCCTCTAGTCTGAGCAAAATTTGTTGATGTAGAAACAGGCTTATAACAAAAATTGTATTCTGCACCTGGGTTACTTTCATGCTCTTTAAGCGCGGCACCAATCACATTAGTAATATTAGTTAGGGTGGTAGGATTCATCTGCACAATGAGTTCTAAAGGAGTGTCAGATGACTGAAAATTTAATTGGCTAACTTGGCTATTGGTAGCAACTTTTAAAGAAACAATAGCCACTCTTATTGCTAAAACGCCTACAGAAATAACAATCAATAAAATAATAAGCACAACAATAAGGGTTGCCCCTTTTTCCTTAGATCTACTCTTATGAATTAAATGGGTCATAGACTTTCCCCCATCGCGTTGCGTAGAGCAATTGTTAAGTTATAAGTGCGGCGTAAGAATCGAGTTGTATTATCAGAAGCATGCACGGTTTGATCTAACATAAAAAAAGATTGCTCAGGATCTATTGCTTTGCTTTGGGCATTATTAGTAGAGCGCGCTAATACAGATATTTGTATTGAAAGAATTCGTGGCGGCATCACAGATGGTGTGGCATCTCGGGCAGCCTGTGCAGCAGCGCGATATTGGGGAATGGTATAATAAGCAAAATTGCCAGCCGCATTTTTTGCACCAAACAGCACATGGAAATGATCAATACGCGGCAATACAATTTGACCAGCGTCGCCTAACCCAGCAACAGTGGTCGGTTGAGCTGTGGCTACAGCAGAGGGAGTATTTGCATCACATGCAAGTGCATAATCTTGCTGGGAACTACCATTGCTATCCAGACGTAAAAAATAACGCTCTACAATTAAATCACCTGCAAGTACATTTACACCTTCACAATTGGTCATATTCGTAGGTGCAATAAATTGGATAGTCAGCTGATCACTTTGCACAGCAGTATTTGAACTGTTCTGTATATTTGAAAGACCTTTCCAGTGATTACTCACAGTACTCACCGTATCCCCTGCACCACGACTAAGTAATGTGTCAGCAATATAAGTATTTGTTCCAACGTTAGGGACAAAATTAACATTGTTGTTATTGGTTGCAGTTGAAGCAGTTAATACAACACCGCCCCAAGGGGTCGTATCAGTTAATATTGGGTTGGTTACATTTCCATAATTTAGAAGCCGTATATCACGGGCAATATATTCCAAACCAAAAATACCGCTATCTTGTATTTCAGCATTTGCTTTTTGTAGACGGCTTGATAGAAGTCCACCAATAAATAATTGAGTCGCCACGGCTACCAAAATTAGACCTAAAGCCAATGCAACCATCAGCTCAATTAATGTAAAGCCTCGCTGCTTCCATGATACAAATGAGTGAGCCATTAATATGCTTCCATCATTAAACAGTTCGAATTATTGGCATAAACGCCATTTGTACTCATACAGCTCGACACATCCGCGCTAGTGACTCCCTCATTTGTTGTAATTACTGGAGCGGTTTTCCCCCAAAAAACAAACAAACATTGCCTCTGCTGGGCCATTGTGCTTGTAACCCCTGGGCAATTTGTCATTGTAATTTTCATGCCAAGTTGATCAGCATTTCTTGCTGCTTGATATGCATCAAATTGGGCAAGCTGAGAAGGTGTACAAGCCGCATTGAAACACAATGTAGGAGCTGCGGTGGTAGATGAATAATTGCTATAACTACGGACAAATGCGGGATACTGACTAGCTTGAGAACTATTTACGCGAATGTTTTCTGCTAATCCTCTCATGATCATAATCGCTTGAGATTTGCTTAATGCCTCTGAAGAAGCATCCATAGCACGGACTTGCAAGGCAACATATCCTAAAACCCCTATCGCAATTAAAATTAGGGCAACCAACACCTCTAATAAACCCACCCCAACTTGAGCTTTTTGTTTAGAGCCCTGCATTAACATGTCTCCTCAGCTTTAAAAATTAATGTGCCAAGCTTTGTTAAAATAAGAATTTTCTTTTTATTTATTTTTGAATTACAAATAGATAAAAGTGTGTCTTGGGTGATGTTGGTTATCACCCCATTCGCATTAAAAGTTAAAGTCGTCGCTGTTAACGAACTCTGCGTACCATCAGCAGCGATATTTTTAAGCTCAAGACTGTTATTGGAATCAGCTTTCCAATTCAAGGAAGTGGGAGTATTTAAAGCTGTTGAATTCAGATTAATAGAAACGTCTTGTCGACCAAGTATGGCTTGGCTCTTTGCTTCCGATAAAGTATTGATTAGATCTCGTTGGTTTCCATCTAGTCGCTTACTTTCTAATAAATTCGACATAGATGGCGCGGCCATCATCGCGATAATAGCCATGACCGCAATCGTCACCATAAGCTCAACCAAGGTGAACCCGTCTTGCGGAATAATTCCCCTCATCCCCACACCCCAAATAAACTTTAAAATTTTTTATTTATTAATTAAATTTTACGTCTTATGTTTACAAAACAAATACAAAGCAGATAAAGGGTATAAAAAAACAGATAACTGTCATATCAACAATTATCTGTTTAACTTTTTAAAATCAGTATGTTAAATGCATCACACTTTAAGCTTGAGTCACATGAATACGTAATTCCTTAGGAAGACTAAAGGTTATGTTCTCTTCACGCCCATCTAATTCTTTCGGTGCTTGAGCACCCCAATCTTGTAAACGTTGAATCACTTGTTTAATCAAAATTTCTGGCGCAGAGGCACCAGCAGTAACACCTATTTTACACGTCTCATTAAACCATGACTGCTCTAACTGATCAGCATTATCTACAAGGTAAGCGGCTTTACCCATACGCTCTGCAAGCTCACGTAATCGATTTGAATTTGATGAGTTAGGTGAACCTACAACCAATACGACATCACACTTTTCAGCTAAATCACGTACAGCATCTTGTCTGTTTTGAGTTGCGTAGCAAATGTCATCTTTACGTGGGCCCTGAATATGCGGAAATTTTGCACGCAAAGCATCAATAACTTTAGCTGTATCATCAATAGATAGCGTTGTTTGAGTCACAAATGCAAGTTTTTCAGGATGTCGAACGGTAAGTGCAGCGACATCTTCTTCATCTTCAACCAGATAAATATCACCGCCTTTTAATTTGTCATATTGCCCCATTGTGCCTTCGACTTCTGGGTGCCCTTCATGACCAATTAAAATAGCTTCAGTACCTTCACGCGCATATTTAGTCACTTCAATATGAACTTTAGTCACTAGAGGACAAGTCGCATCGAAAACTTTTAAACCTCGGCGTTCAGCTTCTTGTTGAACTGCTTTTGAAACACCGTGCGCACTAAAAATTACAATTGAGTCATCCGGAACCTGATCTAGTTCATCAACAAAAACGGCCCCTCTTTGACGTAGGTCATCTACCACAAATTTATTGTGTACAACTTCATGACGTACATAAATAGGAGGGTTGAAACATTCTAAAGCCCGATTGACGATTGCTATGGCTCGATCAACACCGGCACAAAAACCACGCGGATTAGCTAACACAATTTCCATAACAGCCTCAAAATTAATAAAACAGGGGAATTTCTCTTGAATATTTGCAATTAAAACTATTCAGTTTAAACGCACGGTACACTACAATAGCGAAGATATTTTATCATATCAGGAAAAATATCATGTCGGGTCTATTGTTTGTCGTTTCTGCTGCATCAGGAACGGGCAAAACATCTTTGGTAAAAGCCCTGCTTGACCGTGTGAGCAATTTACATGTTTCAGTCTCGCATACAACCCGAGGTCAACGTCCCGGTGAGTTAGATGGTGTTCACTATCACTTCACTACAAAAGATGAATTTCTAGACCAAGTCAACCATGATGGATTTATCGAATACGCTGAAGTATTTGGTAACTACTATGGCACTTCTCAAGCTACGGTAAAACAACAGCTAGCTCAAGGACACGATGTCTTACTTGAAATTGATTGGCAAGGTGCAGAACAAGTACGCAAACTTTTCCCTGAATCCAAGCAAATATTCATTTTACCCCCAACTCAATTTGATTTACGTCAGCGTTTATCTAACCGTGGCACGGACTCAGTTGAAGTCATTGAGCATCGTTTAAGCTGTGCAGTAGAAGATATGCAGCACTACACGAACTTTGATTACATCATTATCAATGATGATTTTAATAAAGCTTTACATGAGCTTGAAGCTGTGATTACAGCAAACCGTTTAGTGCTATCTCAGCAAGCAAAACGTCACCAAACTTTAATTCAAGACTTGATTACTCCTCAACCAAAACAGGAATAACTTGAGTCTAGATCGAAAGCCTTTTATACTATTTAGTCTGTTCAAATTTACCATTCCAAAACGAGAACTTTTATGGCACGCGTCACCGTTGAAGATTGTTTAGATCATGTAGACAACCGTTTTGAGCTTGTGCTCGTTGCAAGTAAACGTGCTCGTCAATTGGCACGTCAAGGCATGGAGCCAACTGTAGAATGGGATAACGACAAACCGACTGTAGTTTCTTTGCGCGAAATCGCGGCTGGGCACGTTACGAAAGAAATTCTTAAACAACGTGAGCAAGATTACCAAACTTCTAGTCTTGATCTTGCCCTTTCTACAAACAGCTTGAATTTAGAAGGTTTTTCTTTCTAATTCACCCTGTTTCATAAAAAAACCATCGTTTTTCTGCGATGGTTTTTTATTTGGCTTTGTCCCATATTTAAACATATTGAGAAAAGCAATTATTTTCATTGAAAAAAAAATACACTTTTTCAAATGAAAAAATTGACAAGTTCCGCAATATGCTTTTCATTAAGAAGCAGATAGATTTAGTTTTTCAGCAATAGGAAAAAGGGTGATTTATGCCAGGCGAAGAGGTCAGCCAAGCCAAGCAACAGCTCAAATTAATTATCGACCCTTACTTATCGGTAAGCGAAGTCGAAAAAGTGCTTGCTGCCTGCGATTTTGCCGATCTAGCGCACACTGGCATTACGCGTAAAAGTGGCGAACCCTATATTCTGCATCCGATTGCTGTAAGCTGTATTCTTGCAAACATGCGTTTAGATGCTGAAACTTTAATGGCAGCACTTTTGCATGATGTTATTGAAGATACTCAATATACAAAAGAAGATATTATTGAGAAGTTTGGCCTAACCGTTGCAGAGCTAGTCGATGGTGTAACCAAACTTAGCCAATCAAGCGATAAAGAATATAATAAGGCAGCTTCATTCCGAAAAATTCTGCAAGCGACCTTACAAGATCCGCGTGTCATCATTATTAAATTAGCAGATCGCTATCATAATATGACAACTCTAGGTGCTTTACGTCCAGATAAACGTGCCCGCATCGCTCAAGAAACTTTTGATATATTTGTACCGATGGCAAGATTAGTCGGCATGAATGAAATGGGCGATAATCTAGAGAATCTCTGCTATCAAAACCTTGACCTTGATATGTTTGATAACGTTCAGAATGCTCTGCTACAGACAAAGCCAGAACGTTGTAAATATCAAAGTATCTGGGAACAAAACCTCGCTGAACTTCTGCATAATTATCATATCCAAGGCCGTATTAAAAAGAAAAATAACAATATCGAATTATTACGCCATTTCGTTAAAAACGAGATGGATCTCCAAGAGCTTACCCATAGTCATGCTTTCGAAATTGTTCTACAAAGCATTGCCGACTGTGACCGCCTAGAAGAAGCATTAAGAGAAAACTTTCAGGTTATCCAGTACCAAGACCACATTCGTCGACCATTACCCGGCGGTAATCAGTCTTTATTGATTAAACTTAAAGGCGAAAAAACAACACTATCTCTTACCATTCAAACTGAGCTCATGCGTAAAGCTGCCCGTTTTGGGGTAGTTTTAGGTGAAAATGCGCCGCAAACTTGCCGCTCTGCCATTCAGGCTTCAATGCAGAACTTAAATACATTGATTGACGGTGAATGTGCTAAAACAACTTTTAATGATTTACTTGATTATCTACATCAAGAAAAAATCTGGGTATATACACCACACGGTCAACTGCATGAGCTACCGCAAGGCGCTACTGTAGTTGATTTTGCTTATTCAGCAAGCTTATTTTTAGGTAACCATGCGGTTGGTGCAAAAGTCGATGGAGAGATTAAACCACTCTCTACCCCATTAGTTAGCGGTCAGGTTATCGAGATTATTACGGATGTTTTGGCAACACCAAACCCAGACTGGCTAAGCTTTATTAATACGCAAAAAGCGCGTCGTGCATTACAGCATGTGCTTAAAGATCAAGATATCGAAGAACAACGTCTTGTTGGTGCACAAGCACTTTCTCGTGCATTAAAACTTTTTAATCGTTCAATCAATGATCTTTCTGAAGCGGACTGGTTAGATCTATTGCAATGGCGCCACATCGATAATAAAAATACATTGTTTGAACAAATTGCGGTTGGCGATTTACTACCTCAACTTGTAGCAAATCACTTATTTGCTCATGACAAACATCCGCAAGTAGAAAACTCAGATCGACTTATTCAAAGTACGGAAGGAGTCGACGTTAAATATGCACACTGCTGCAATCCTATTCTAGGCGATCCAATTCAAGGACATTTAACACGTCGCGGGTTAATTGTGCATCGAATTCGATGTCATAACTTGCTACATGAACAACATTTACACCCTGAAAATATCATGCCGCTTCAATGGAAAGCAGATGATGTAGATGATGTCCGTTTTACAGCATATCTTGCTATTTATATGGCAATGAGTGACGAACAGGTATCAGACCTAATCTATCAATGTCGTAAAAATAACGCTGGGGTAGAGATGGTTCACTCAAATGAGCAAAGAACTTTTGTGAATATTGTAGTGAATAACCGTAAACATATTGCAAAAGTCATTCGTGATTTACGCATGCACTATGGTTTCCCACGGATTGAACGTTTAGACGCTCCTGCTCCACAAATGGAAATTTCAAAAGTAAGTTAAATCTTTATAGAGACTATTGGTTATAAATTTTTGTTTCCTTAACAAAATCAAACTTTCCAAATTCACTTAATCAATTAAATCGATGATACTTTTGTCCAAAGCTATCATCGATTATGATGGAAATAGATTTAATCAAGGAGAACCAAATGTCCCGCCAAGTCATTCATACTGAAAATGCCCCTGCTGCTATCGGCACATACTCTCAAGCTATTTTAGTAGACAATACGCTATATCTTTCAGGGCAAATTGGTTTAGACCCATACAGTATGGAACTTGTAGAAGGTATCGAAGCTCAAATTCGCCGTGTATTTGATAATTTAAAAGCAGTTTGTGAAGCTGCTGGTGGTTCACTTGCAGATATTGCTAAGCTCAATATTTTTTTAACTGATCTATCAAATTTCCAACTCGTAAACCAAATTATGGGTGAATATTTTGCTCAGCCCTACCCTGCACGTGCAGCTCTTGGTGTAGCAAGCTTGCCAAAAGGCGCACTAGTGGAAATGGACGGAATTGTAATTATTAATCAATAAGATATAAATTTTCAAACTATCCAATTTTAAATATTTAGTTTTTAAAAAACGAACCACCTTGGCATAAAAATCTAAATTCTTTTTAGATTTCCGCTTAGGTGGTATTTTTTTATCCAAAATCCCAATAATGATAAATGAGATTTTAAATGAATTTCATTGACAAACGATAATAATTATCAATAATATCAATTATCGCATTTATATTTGGGGATCACTCCCATGTACGTTTGCTTGTGTCGTGGCATTACCGATCAGGATATTAAAGACGCTATTGAAAATGGCGCTGAAAGCTATCGTGAAATTCGCGATTTGCTTGATCTTGGTACATGCTGTGGACGCTGTGCACCAGAAGCTCGCGCTATTATTAGCGAAGAATTAGCAGAAATCGCTGCTCGCATTTCTGTAGCTGCATAATAAAAATTAATATTTAACAAAATTTATTGACTCCTCCACCGCTTTTTGCGGAACCTTTATAGTTCCTCATTCAAGCGGTTTTTTTTGACATAAAAACCTCCTTTTTAATATTGTGTTGTTTTTGATTGCGATTTTCATTTGCTGTTCCATAAATTACTCGCCATCTCCATGATTGTTCACTAAAATGGATTTATAGATTGCCTTAATTAAGTTTGAGGCAGAAATTGTTTTGGAGTAGCTACAATGAAAGGCAATCGTGATGTCATTAATCAGCTTAACCAAGTGCTGTATCATCATTTAACTGCAATTAATCAATACTTTTTACATTCACGCATGTTTAATGACTGGGGAATTGAGCAGCTTGGCTCTGCTGAATATAAAGAATCAATTCGTCAAATGAAGCATGCAGATAAAATCATTGAACGTATTTTATTTTTAGAAGGACTACCTAACCTTCAACATTTAGGTAAGCTTTATATTGGTCAACACACAGAAGAAGTTCTGCACTGTGACATTCGTAAAGTAAAAGAAAATATAGAAGCAATTCAAAAAGCGGTTGCTTTAGCTGAAACAGAGCAAGATTATGTCACTCGTGACCTTGTTCAAGAAATTCTAGAAAAAGAAGAAGAATACTGGGACTGGCTAGATACTCAAATTGATCTTATTGGCAATGTTGGTATTGAAAATTATATCCAGAGCCAAATGTAATTTCTCATAAAAAAATCCCCTTATACTTAAGGGGATTTTTTATTACTTCTCTTTTAGTAATTCTGATAGCGTTATTTTTTGCTTATAAAGATGTTGCAAAATAAATATTTGCTGCTGTGCCTGTTCTACTTTCCCGTTGTAAGCGAGCAATTTTGCGTATTTACGTAAGTTATATGGAGTAGGCTTATTCTTTATAAAATTTTCCCATTCAACCAAATCACCTTCAGATAAAATATTTTGGGGATTAAGTTCTATCCAACTTAAACGCTGCTCAAACTGTGTTAAAACAAAAATTTTACCACTTCCCATAAATTCAGCGTTTGGACGCTTATTATTAAAAAGCAAATTACTATTCAGAACATAGACATTGTAATCACGTAGAATTGCAATAATAAGCAATAAACTTACAACCCATGATAAGCGAAAAAGATGTTTGTTGAGGATAATTCCCTTAAGTACAGTAGTTTGTGCTTGCACAATACCCAGTAGGAATCCACAAGTAAGTAAGAAATAAGCATAGCGCTGTGGAAACTCTAACATGGCATGAATAAGCACTGTACAGACCATCATAATCGCTATAATCGAGATGGTATTTTTAGCCTGTTGATTTAACCAAATAAACCAGCAAGCAAAGTAGGTAATGATTACAGTACCCAAGGGAATACCATTCCAGATAATTAAATCAAGCAGTACATTATGTGCACTAGTCGTCCACTCTCCTGTTGGGAAAGCATGGTAAACTGTCATTTGTGCCACACTGGTTTGATTCCAACCATAACCTAACCAAGGGTGCTGCTGTACAGCAAGCAACATTTGTGACCAGATATTAAAACGCAAATACCCAGAGCTTGCTCTTTCAACCAAACCACTTGCTTCGGTTACATCAGTACTTGACCATGCTTCAATTAAATTAGTAGCAAATGGTAGAATTACACCAGCCATTACGAAAAAACCGACGCACCACAAAAAACCTTGAAAAACTCCAAATCTTTTTTGTTTCCCAAATTGTTTAACTATCCAATAGATGAATAAAAATGGAAAAACGATCCATGATGTTCGTGACTGACTCAAGGCGATCGTAAACAGAATAATGAGGGCTGAAGGCAGGAGTAACCAGACGGTTGCCTTATTTTTTTCATATAGATACAAACATCCTAATAACCCAATAATTAGGAATGTTGCCATGTTGTTGGGTTGACCAAAATTTCCGTAAGGACGGTTACCAATCAGATGAAGGGTATAAATTAAATGTGATTCAATATTCAACCATTGAAAAATTGCTATAAGACTAGTTAATAGCGATGTAATAATTACTAATAAGCTAAAACCTGAAAAAATTTGATCTCTCTTTTTTTGATCTAAAGATAGGTTGTAGCCAGCCAAGACCATAAACCAAAAACCTAATAAGTAAAATGTACTTAATAAAGCCGTACTTAAATCAAAAACTAAACCAAAGCCCCACTGCACAATAGGAATTAAAGTAAATGGTAGCAACAATATCTGTGCTCTAGGAATTTTAATATTTTGTTGAAGTAAAGCAATTAATACACATAGCCCAGCCCCAAAAGTACTGACTTCACTTGAGAACATGACCCACGGGCTGTAGTGAAATGGAGACAACCATGCAAAACCCAACAGGATTGCAGCGAAGAACAGAAAGAATACTTGCATAGTGAGAGGCTAGAGACCAAAACTTGTGAGAATTATACATGGAAGTCTAAAAAAGAATGTATGAAGTCTAAATGAAAAGACCTTAATAAAATTTAGTATAAAAAATTAAGGAATGTGTGAAGCTGGTATCAAGTGCTGTGTACTACCATACTCCCAAAAATTTGGTGCCATCCGTCCGACATAACTCGTACACCCCCAGCAAGTTAAATCTTGTCCTAAGTACATAATCGTAATGTATAAAAATAAAGCTCCCCATAAAGCAATTAGTAGTTTTGTAGCTCTATAAGGATATTTCAAATATTCTTTAGACTGCTCCGACTGAGAAAAAGCAAATGCTAAAAATAATATACAGGCTATTTGTGAAGCGGGATAAACCATACTTCCTGAGAACATCGCATCAACTAAAATTGCAATTAAGCCAGCTTTCGTAATAGGTAAAGCATCCTTATCTCGAAACAACTTAACAACTTGATATATCATCCAAACTAAAAAAATACACCCAACTATTCCCCATTCAAAAATTAACCTTAAATATAAATTATGTATGTGATGTCCATATTTATATTGGATTTCTGAGAGATACCCCCCCCCAACTCCAGACCATGGCTTTTCTTTCCATTGCTCAAAAACAAAACTCCACATCTCTGCACGCATGGATGTCCCCACTCTCATTACGGTCATGGTATTTTTATCAGCGAAATAAATCGTAGTTTTATAAACTACAAAAGCAAAAAAAATGTAAATACAGCTTTGCAAAATGAGCTTTCGATTTTCTCGAGAGTAGATAACGAAAACTAACAATCCTGTCGCTACAGCAAATAAAGCGGATCTAGCTCCATCAAAAAACCATGCTAGAGCAAAAAAGAAACTAGCAAATGGATAAAAGTAATGAATATATGGATACTTTTTATTTTTCAAAAAAATTAGAAAAAAGAATATAGGCACGATAATACTGTCATAAATTCGGATCGTGCCAGAGTTAAATTGCCAATCAAACCATTGTTTATATAAAATAAAATTAGCGATAGAGATGCAAATAAATAAACATGGAATAAATGCTGAAACAACGATCAATGCTAAGCCATGTTCTATATTTTTTACATTCTTTAAATCATATGGCAAAGCAGAAAATATAAATAGTAATGCTATCGCAGACCAAAGTTCTTGAAACTGAAAAATGCTATAAGTTGTTATCTGTATAGCAATTAATAAACCAATCAGAAAAAAAGTAATTTGAGTGGAAATTGAATATTCTATTTTTTTTGTAAAAATCAAAATTAACAAAGCAAATAGTGCCAATGGAAACTGTAATAAACGAAGTTCATCATATTGGAAAACTGACCAACCAATTTGATAACCTAATAATGCTGTAATGAGATAAATTCCTATTAGTAGGAACATTATATTTTTTTTCAACATATTTATTTTCTTCAATAAAAAAAGAGAGGTAGCAACCTCTCTTTTTTTAGCTATTTATTACGAAGCACCACATGATTTAGGACGTAAATTTGTTGCAACATCAGTTTTACAACGCCATGTACCCGTAGTGCCTGCTGTAGCACTATCAGCTGTTCGTTCCCAAGAAATTTTCTTACCGTTGATTTGTGAAGTACCTTGCAATGTACATTCAATTGTTGTCAATCCAGTAGTAGCAACAGATACTGAAATAGAAGAACAAGCATTACTCGAGCTTTGTAGTCCTACGTCAGATGCTGCAGATAAATTAGCTGCTAAACCTTCTGCTAATTTAGTTTCTGTATTAGTTTTACCAGCTGTAATATCGGTTAAACCTGTTCCTACTTGAGACTTAGCAATATAGTTTTGATATGCAGGAATCGCAATTGCTGCCAAAATACCAATAATGGCAACCACGATCATAAGCTCAATTAATGTAAAACCTTTTTGTGCATTCATAGCCTTTTCCCCAAAGATTGTATGTATGTTTTTATATAAGCTTTTTCAGCTATCAACTATATTGCAGCATCCATGCCAACTTTTATTTTAATTAAAAAACAAATATTTATATTAAATTTAACTATTCTTAAATATTAAATCGGTGTAAATAATTGACAAAAATTGTCACTCAAACTTTATTGGTAATATGTCACTAATAAAAAATAGCTCATCACTTATTTCAATTTTTTAATTCTTTATTGTGATAAAAATCTCATTAAAAATAAATAAATAGGTGACATTTTTTGTCAGTCACCTTTAAAAGTAAAATTATGAAAATTAGCTAATATAAGAATATCAAAAAACGAGCTAATTAAGAATAATCGGAGCATTGCCTAATTCATTGGATTGATCGGGCATGTTTTCGTCATAAAACCGTGACATCACCTCTCCAATTTGTTGTACGCCCATCACTACAGCTTGCTGATATTCTTTTTGCTTAAGCTTTTGTACTATTACTTCACAAATCTGTTGCCAGACTTGATCGTTAGTCGCATTTCGAATGCCACGATCAAATATAATTTCTACCGTTCGTTCACATAAATTTAGGTATAACAATACGCCGCTATTTAATGCAGTATCCCAAACGCCTAGTTCTGCAAATAATTGCTGTGCTCTTAAACGCGTGTTTTGTCTATAAGCTTGTGAACATGGAATATGGCCTTCAATTACAACCTGTATTTCTCCAACATGGCCATGTTCTGCCTGCTGTACAGCATCTGCGATAGCTTGCTTATCTTGTTTTGAAAAATAACGACTACTAGCAGGTAAATAACATAGATGTTTAAACCAACGTTTTAGACTTGGCTCTACAGATTCTTCAATTTTTGGTTGAGTAATAATTTGTGTTGTTTCTGATGTTGTTACCATGAGCCTGAAGCACCTCCACCGCCAAAACGGCCTCCGCCGCCACCATAGCCTCCGCCACCTCCGCCGAAGCCTCCTCCACGTCCACCGCCACCAGAACCACTCAGAATGGCCTGTAAAATAAATTGGGCAATTGATGTAATGAGTAAAAAGAAAATACCAAAACCAAGTAGTAAGCTAGTGACTAGCCCTGCTCCATTTACGAATCCTGCTACTGCAGCAGCAACACCAGCTGTAGATGCACTAAGCGGACGACCGACAATAAATGAACCCACAATTCCAGCAACAAGAATAAATAAAGCCATTGTCAGCGTTGTCTGCTTGGCTTGCTGTTCTTCTGCAGCTTGATGCTGACGTTCTTTTAAATCTTGAGCAGCTTGCTGTGCTACTTCTGGGTCAAGATTTAAAATTCTTCCAATTTCATCGATACCTGCACTCAAACCTTGTGCATATTGGGCTTGTTTAAAATAAGGTGTAATTTGGTTTCGAATGATCCGACTTGCCACAATATCCGGCAACACACCTTCTAGGCCATAACCAGTTAGTATTTGTATACGGCGGTCATTTACAGCGACTGCAATGAGTAATCCATTATCACGTTTAGATGATCCCAATTGCCACTTTTCACCAATACGTAACGCATAATCAAAGATATCTTCTTGACCAGTTGTGGGAACAATCACAATACCAATCTGCGCTTTGCCTTGTTGGTATAAACTTAGAATTTTTTGATTAAGTTGCTGCTTCTCAGCCTCGCTTAAGATATTGGCTTGATCAATAACAGGCTGGTTTAAAGTTGGCAAACCACGAATTGATTCCCCATCAGCCATATCATTAGTAAATTGGACTTGAGGAGCAGGACTTGAAGCAGCTTGCCCCTCTATTTTAGTTGCAGCAGCTTGAGTTTGTTGCTTTTGAACAATTTTGCCAGCAACTATTGCGTCTCCCTCATCGGTAGCAGTTGCAATATTAGTTTCACTCCATGCCGTATTCTGAAAAAGAACACCACAACAAAGCAAAATTAAGGTCGAAATAAAGACCTTAATTTGCTTTGATTGAAGCAATAGAGTATTTCTCATACGGCACTCCTTTGATTTGTAAAATTAATCAAAAGAAACTTTTGGAGCCTGTTGTGCAGATGCTTCTGCAGAGAAATTGGCTTTTGGATGCATACCAATTACTTTTGCTGTTACTGCCTGAGGGAACTGACGCACATATGAGTTATAGTCTTGTACTGTTGTAATATAACGATTACGCGCAACAGCAATACGGTTTTCAGTACCTTCAAGCTGAACTTGTAGTTCTTGGAATTGAGTATTGGCTTTCAAATCTGGGTAATTTTCCGAAACAGCAATGAGTCGAGATAACGCCCCTGTTAATTGACTTTGAGCCTGTTGATATTTTTCAAGTAAAGCTGGGTCTTCTAAAACTTCTTTATCAACTTTTAAACCTGCCACATTAGAACGTGCCTGTGTCACTTCAGTTAATACTTGCTCTTCGTGCTTAGCATAACCCTTAACTACGTTCACAAGATTTGGTACCAAATCTGAACGACGTTGATATTGGTTCTGTACTTCAGACCACGCTGCTGTTACAGCCTCATCTTTTACTTGTAGAGTGTTATAGCCACATCCCGAAAACAGTAAGGTACTGGCAAGTGTTGTTGCGATCGCAAATTGTTTCAACGTTTTCATCGTCACATTATCCTCAAGTTTTTCTTTATATTTTTAACCTCTTTACCTGATTGTATGATGAATTAGGCATTATTGTGTTGCTTTTATTTTATTGATTTTAAAAAACCGGACTTTTAAATCCGGTTATCTATTAGCTCAATCGCTGATCTTTTTCTTGTTCAAAACTTGCCATTTGATATTCTTCTGCCAAAGAGCTTTTCCAATAATTAACCATCCTGCCATAATCTTTTTGACTCGGATGAAAGTCTTTTTTGTAATATGCAAAGTATTCAGGCATTAACTGAACAAGCATCTTCATCAGCAAATATAATCCAAATAAATTACCCCCGATTTTAGGTAAGCTATTCCATTTATCTTGCCAAAATAAACGAGTTGTCCCATAAAAAGCGAGGCTCGCAAATCCTGTAGTGACGCTACGCATTAATAATCTGCGAATACGATCATCACCATATACATGTTGATAAACATCAAATGCAACCGAACGGTGTTCAATTTCTTCAATCGCATGCCATACCCAAAGTTTTAGCGCATCTTCATCTAGCGTCTTTAATAACTCCGGGTGCTGTAAGACATATCCCCCAAGTAAAGCAGTGAAATGTTCAAACGCACAGGTCAATGCCAATTGCAGCTTAGGTGGAATTGTTCTTAAATATTTATCCCGCTCATTTAGCCAATTTTGAAAACTGTCCAGATTATAATCATCCCGTCGCCAAGCTTCATTAAATTCGCCATGTGCTTTGGAATGCATGGCCTCTTGTCCAATAAACGCCGCAATTTGTGCTTGTAGCTGAGGATCCGAGACTTTATCACGCACATTACGTACGCTATTTACAAAAAATTGCTCACCTACCGGAAACGTTGATGAGAGTGCAGTTAAAAAATGCGACATGAGGGGTGAATTTGCAAAATAGTGCCGCTTGATGGCCTTTGGATTAAATTCAAGACGACGCACTGTAATACCCAACGCTTTTCGACGATTTAAATATGATTTTTCTGCCGTCATACCTGCGATGTTCATATTCAACACCTACTGTATTGAAGAAGGAAGTTTCGAGTATGTCTCGAGCTTAAAAAGCTAAAAAGGGCAAAAAAGCTTATTATATTTGCCAAAAACATCAAAGTGACTAATGGCAGCCAATAAAAAAGCCTACTTGAAGTAGGCTTTTTTCAGTTATTTAACAAATTAATTTATTAAACACCAAGATAATCCAAAATGCCTTCAGCAGCTTGACGACCTTCCCAAATCGCTGTCACAACAAGGTCTGAGCCACGTACCATATCACCACCAGCAAAGATTTTCGGGTTTGATGTCTGAAATTTGAATTCTTGCTTTTCAGCTGCGACAACACGGCCTGAACCATCAAGATTGATATTCACATTACCAAACCAGTCTGCTGGGCTTGGGCGGAAACCGAAAGCAAGTAAAACTGCATCAGCTGGTAATACTTCTTCAGAACCAGGAATTGGCTCAGGACTACGACGGCCACGACTATCTGGTTCACCCATTTGTGTCGTTACCACTTTTACGCCTGTTACCTTGCCATTTTCACCAACGATTTCGACTGGTTGGCGATTGAATAGGAATTTCACACCCTCTTCATAGGCATTTTTTACTTCACGCGCAGAACCTGGCATGTTGCTTTCATCACGACGGTATGCACAAGTTACATCGTGAGCACCTTGGCGCAATGAAGTCCGGTTACAGTCCATTGCGGTATCCCCACCACCTAGAACAATCACCTTTTTCCCATCTAAGCTGATGTATTCACTTGGATCTTTTTCCCAACCTTGACAACGATTCACATTAGAGATTAAGAAATCAAGTGCATCATAAACACCATCAAGATCTTCACCCGGGAAACCACCTTTCATGTAGGTATAAGTTCCCATACCCATGAATACTGCATCATATTCTGCAAGTAATTCATCAATCGTGATGTCTTTACCAATTTCAGTATTTAAACGGAATTCGATGCCCATGCCCGTGAAAATTTCACGGCGGCGTTTCATGACATCTTTTTCCATTTTAAATTCTGGAATACCGAATGTAAGTAAGCCACCAATTTCAGGACGCTTATCAAATACAACTGGTTTAACACCACCACGAGCTAGAATATCCGCACAGCCTAAACCTGCTGGACCAGCACCAATAATTGCAACTTTTTTGTCAGTCCATTTTACGCCTGACATATCTGGACGCCAGCCTAAAGCAAAAGCTGTGTCATTGATATATTTCTCAGCATTACCAATGGTTACTGCACCAAAACCATCATTTAAGGTACAAGCACCTTCACACAAACGGTCTTGTGGGCATACGCGACCACATACCTCAGGTAGTGTATTGGTTTGATGACAAAGCTCAGCAGCTTGGAAAATTTGGCCTTCAGCGATCAGTTTTAACCAGTTTGGGATGTAGTTATGTACAGGACATTTCCATTCGCAATATGGGTTACCACAGCCTAAACAACGGTGAGTCTGATTAGTGACAGTTTCCGATGTAAAAGGCTTATAAATTTCCACAAATTCTGCTTTGCGGACAGTAATATCTTTTTTCTCTGGATCTTGGCGTGGTACATCCAGAAATTGAAAGTCATTATTTAGGCGTTCTGCCATGTCTCTCTCCGTGGGTAGGCGCGGATTTCCTTGTTGCCCGCACCTGCCTATGTCTTTGCAGTCGTGGAATTATTGTGGGTCAGCTTGTGTTGTTTTCAAAAGCGTTTGCAAATTAGCAGCTTTTGGTTTCACAAGCCAGAATTTACGGCTGTAGAAATCGAACTCATTGCGGATTTTATAAGCCCAAGCACTACCAGTTTCTTTGATATGCTCATCGATAATACGCAACAAGAACTCTTTATGATCTTCCATAGATTCTGTTGAGATACGATTTAAATCAATCAATTCATGGTTGTAGTAATCTACGAAGTCATTATCGAGGTCAAGTACATAAGCAAAACCACCAGTCATGCCCGCACCAAAGTTATGGCCTACTTTACCAAGTACAGTCACAACACCACCTGTCATATATTCACAGCAGTGATCACCCGCACCTTCGATTACAGCAAATGCGCCAGAGTTACGAACTGCAAAACGCTCACCCGCTGTACCTGCTGCAAAAAGCTTACCGCCAGTTGCACCATACAAACAGGTATTACCAATAATTGCTGTGTTCTGTGTTTGGAAAGGTGAACCTTGTGGTGGGAAAATCGAAATACGACCACCCGCCATACCTTTACCTACATAGTCGTTTGCATCACCTTCAAGACGGATGTGTAAACCACCAGCATTCCAAACACCAAGCGACTGACCAGCTGTACCAGTTAAGTTCATTACAACTGGATGAGCTTCCATACCCAAGTTGCCGTAGCGACGAGCAATTTCACCCGAAACACGAGCACCGATTGAGCGGTCACAGTTCACGACGTTGAAGTTGAACTGACCACCAGCGCTTGACTCAATTGCAGGAAGCATTTCAGCGACCATTCTCTCAGCCAATACACCTTTATCAAATGGTGCATTACCTTCTACTTGACAGTATTGTGCTTTACCTTCAGCAGAAGGATGAGAAGTTAACAGAGCACTTAAATCAAGGTGAGCATGTTTTTCAGTTTCACCAGGCAATACTTCAAGCAAATCAACACGACCAATTAAGTCTTTCAATGAAGAAACACCTAATGCTGCCAACCATTCACGAGTTTCTTCCGCAATAAAGTGGAAGAAGTTGATAAGCATTTCTGGCTCGCCAATATAGTGCTCTTGACGTAAATGATCTTGTTGAGTTGCAACACCGGTTGCACAGTTATTTAAGTGACAAATACGGAGGTATTTACAACCTAGAGCGATCATTGGTGTTGAACCAAAGCCGAAACTTTCAGCACCTAAAATTGCTGCCTTGATTACATCAAGACCAGTTTTTAAACCACCATCAGTTTGTACACGTACTTTTCCACGCAAGTCGTTTACACGAAGTGCTTGATGCGCCTCACTCAAACCTAATTCCCATGGAGAACCCGCATGGTGAATTGAAGAAAGTGGAGATGCTGCGGTACCGCCGTCATAACCTGAAATGGTAATGAAGTCTGCATACGCTTTTGCAACACCAGCAGCAATCGTACCTACACCCGGCTCAGATACCAATTTCACCGATACCATTGCTTTCGGGTTAACTTGTTTCAAGTCAAAAATTAACTGAGACAAATCTTCAATTGAGTAAATATCATGGTGTGGCGGAGGTGAAATTAGCGTTACACCAGGTACCGAGTAACGTAAACGTGCAATTAAACCATTTACTTTACCACCTGGTAACTGACCGCCCTCACCTGGTTTTGCACCCTGAGCAACTTTAATTTGCAATACTTCAGCAGAAGTTAGGTATGCAGGAGTTACACCAAAACGACCAGATGCGATCTGTTTGATTTTCGAGTTACGAATTGTGCCGTAACGAACAGGATCTTCACCGCCTTCACCAGAGTTTGAACGACCGCCAATCGTATTCATCGCGATTGCAATTGCTTCATGTGCTTCTGGAGAAAGAGCACCTAAAGACATACCTGCCGAGTCAAAACGAGGCAAGATATCTTCAACCGATTCAACTTGCTCAACTGGAATTGAGTTCGTTGTTTTTAACTTAAATAAGTCACGAATAGTCGCTACTGGGCGGTTATTCACCAGCTCAGCATATTCTTTAAAGTCTTCGTATTTACCAGAGCGAACGGCTTTGTGTAATGCATTAATTACATCTGGGTTGAACGCATGATACTCTTTATCAAATACGAATTTGAGCAAACCACCCTGATCAATTGGCTTACGATTTGACCAAGCTGTCGCTGCTAATTTTTTCTGGTCTTTTTCAAGATCAGCAAATGTTGCGCCCTGAATACGACTTGGAACACCTAAGAAACATTGATCTACCACTTCTGATGATAAACCTACTGCTTCAAAAAGCTGACCGCCACGATAAGAAGCAACTGTAGAGATACCCATTTTTGAAAGGACTTTTAATAAGCCTTTCTCAATACCTTTACGGAAGTTTGCTTGCGCATGGATTGGGTCACCTAAAAGCTCACCTTTAGCGATCAAATCATTGATCACGTCATATGCAAGATATGGGTAAACTGCGGTTGCACCAAAACCAAGTAATACCGCAAATTGATGCGGATCACGTGCAAAACCAGTTTCAACCATGATGTTTGCATCAGTACGCAGGCCAGTTTTGATGAGGTAATGATGTACCGCACCTGTTGCAAGTGCTGCGTTTGCAGGTAATAAACCTTGGCGGATATTTTTATCAGTTAAAACAATTAAAGTTTTACCATCACGAACCGCTTGCGCCGCTTCTTCACAGATACGCGTGATCGCAGCTTGCAAGCCTTCTTCTTCGGCATAGTTTAAATTGATATCAACTGCTTCATAACCCGGACGCTCAATGCTACGGATTTGCTGCATTTTTGAATTTGACAATACAGGGCTAGAGATGATGATACGGTCAGCATGCTCAGGGCCTTGCTCAAAGACATTTTGTTCACGACCTAAACAGGTTTCAAGCGACATTACAATTGACTCACGTAGCGGGTCAATTGGCGGGTTTGTCACTTGAGCAAACTGTTGACGGAAGTAATCTGTTACGTGGCGTACTTGACGAGATAATACAGCCATTGGCGTATCATCACCCATAGAACCAACAGCTTCTTGTCCGCTTTCAGCGATTGGACGTAACAACTGGTCGCGCTCTTCAAATGTCACCATAAACATTTTTTGAGCCGCTTTTAAAGCATCGCCAGTTAAACCTTTATCGACTAATTGCTCTTCAAGTTCTGGGTTTGCATTTAAACGAATCGCATGATCACGTAACCACTCACGGTACGGACGCATGTTTTTCAAATGTGTACTAACATCTTTAGTATCAAGTACTTTGCCTGTTAAGGTATCAACTACCAAAATTTGGCCAGGACCTACACGACCTTTAGAAACTACGTCTTCAGGCTCATAACCCCAAACACCGATTTCAGATGCCAAGGTAATGTAATCATTTTTGGTAATTACCCAACGCGCAGGACGCAAACCGTTACGGTCAAGCATACAGATTGCATGACGGCCATCTTGAATAACGAGACCTGCTGGGCCATCCCAAGCTTCCATATGTTTAGAATTGAACTCATAGAATGCGCGTAAGTCTGCATCTAAAGTTTCTACGTTTTGCCAAGCTGGTGGTACGAGCATACGTAAGGCACGGAATAAATCCATACCACCACCGACTAAGATCTCAAGCATATTATCTAAGCTTGAAGAGTCCGAACCCGTACGGTTAACGATTGGGTTAAGCTCAGTAAGACCTGGTAATAATGGGTTTTCAAATTTAGGAGTACGCGCCAACGCCCAGTTACGGTTTGCTGTAATTGTGTTGATTTCACCATTATGAGCAAGGTAACGGAATGGTTGAGCCAACGGCCAACGCGGCAATGTATTAGTAGAGAAGCGTTGGTGGAATACCACGATATGTGATTTTAAACGCTCATCAGCTAAGTC
Organism: Acinetobacter sp. 22512; assembly: GCF_052044755.1. Classification (NCBI taxonomy): domain Bacteria; kingdom Pseudomonadati; phylum Pseudomonadota; class Gammaproteobacteria; order Moraxellales; family Moraxellaceae; genus Acinetobacter; species Acinetobacter sp. 22512. Next base: position 55,652 of record NZ_JBQENP010000002.1, read on the forward strand.
TGTATAGAACTCAGCAATTGCAGCCGGCATCATCAAGCCTTTATAGCTGATTACTGTCGAACAAAGCGTAGTCACATAGAATGACGGATCATTTTGTAATTGTTGTTCTGCACGACGACGTGCTAAGAATAATTTACGGTTAAATTCAACTTCAGTCACACCCATTGGACAGTTCACAATGACCTGTTCAAAAGCAGGGAGCGATTGAAGCGCAATTTCACCTAGTGCATCGTTATTTGTAGGGACAACACGCCAAGCCAGTACACGTAGGCCATCTGACTCGATTTCTTTCGTTAAAATATTTTTAGAATGTTGCGCTAATGCCGGATCAGTATTTAAAAATACAGTACCCACAGCAAAAATTTCACTCAGTGTAATATCACTCAGTTTTTTTGCTTCATCACGGAAAAATTGCTTTGGCATCGCCAATAATAAGCCGCAACCATCTCCCGTCTTGCCATCTGCGGCAATACCACCACGGTGCGTCATGCAACTTAAACTGTGAATCGCGGTTTCAACTAGATGATGACTTGATTCACCCTTCATATGGGCAATCAGTCCAAAACCACAGTTATCCTTAAACTCATCAGGTTGATATAAACCTTGAGCGGGAGCTACAGTATTAGGCGATGGCATGTGCATAGCGTACCCTTCTTTCAATAAGGCTCTTTCGAGCGTCAAACAAACAACTTCTTTTTGCGATAGTGCCTACGGACGACAGTTAGCTCAATGTTTCACAAAAAAAATTTTTGGGCTGATAAGCCAATATACGCTGTTCCATTTTTACGTACACTGGTTTTTGCTAGAAAAATGTTTTGACTTATTTCGCACTCTTTTAAAGCAGTTCGACCCCTCGACTCTGCATAGAATTTACTCTTTAGAGCGCTAAAATAGTTTACAGCACATTAATAAGCACAAGAATAAAGCAAAAACTATGCCAATGTTATTTTTTGCAATTAAGTATTTATAATTGTTGAAAATAGATCGATTTTATTCGCGTTATCATTTTAATAAATGACTAAATATGCACCACAGTTGATCAAAAAATATATATGACTATTATTATTGCACCATATTTGTGCGATACATCCTTATAATTAATTACCTCTTGTGCCCTCATTTGTTGCATTTTTTGCTGTAGGTTCTGTTGTACGATTCTGTTGAGCCTTTTTAGCCACATCAACTGCCGAATTAGACTGATGTACATCCACAACATTCCCCTCAGCATCTCGACGAATAATCGTTGTACGAGTTGTAGAATTTGTTGCTGGAGCCGTTACTTTAGGTTGTGTAGCCACGCCGCCCCCTATGAGTAAGGACTCATCAATTTTGGGCAGAGCAGCTGGACGTAACCGCACTTCATAAGTTTGGCTAATACCACCTTTCATTTCATCCGTCCCTAAATCATTGACTAATGGCGCATAGGTCGAAAATTGTTGCGGTTGAGGTTTAATTGATTCAGGTAAATCAAGATTAAGTTGGGTTAACTGCTGAATTGCATCTTCAGAACGTTTAAATACACCATATGTCAAAACATATTGTTCAGATTGCTTATCTCCACTTAAACGGAAGTAGATAAATTTATTCCGTTCTGGACGATTTTTTAAAAAGTTTTTAATAATATCTTCATCAGACGCACGGAAAAGCTCAAGCGTCCATTGTTTCTTGTTTTCATTAATAAATTTTGTACCGCGGAACTCTGCCTCATGTTGACCAGAAGCAACCGTACGGGTTGTTAAATCAAGAGGTCTAACTTCATCAGCTAAAGCCCCTAAATTAGCCGTTGTTGCCACCTTCTCTGGCTGAATTTGCACTGGCGCATCCGAATCAGCTGATTTTTCAACTTCAACCAGCTTTTTACTATCGGTCATTACCCAAAAAATAAAAGCGAGCAACAAGCAGACGATACCACCCACCAACCAGATATATTGTTGAACATTCTGCCAAAGTGTACGTGATACAGTCATGTGTTACCTTAATTTATTATCCGTGTTGATTTGCCAAAATAGCTTGTTTCATGAGTTCAACATCAAAGTCTTTAGTAATTACTGCTTGCCCAAGTTGCTTTAACAGCACTAAACGTAATTGACCATTGAGAACTTTTTTATCATGCGCCATATATCCAAGGAATTCATCCAATGGAATTTTTGGACATGATATCGGCAAATTAGCGCGTTGAATAATTTTTTTTGTACGCCCTACATCATCGCTTGAAATCCAACCTAAACGTTGTGATAAATCAGCTGCCATCACCATGCCTGTCGCTACTGCTTCACCATGCAACCAAGTGCCATAGCCAAGGTAAGATTCAATCGCATGACCGAAAGTATGACCCAAGTTGAGTAAAGCTCGTTCGCCTTGCTCTTTTTCATCGTTAGCGACAATACGCGCTTTATGAGCACATGAACGATAAACAGCTTCTGCTAAAAGTTCAGCATCTCGCCCAATTAACCCATCCATATTCTGCTCTAACCAAACAAGAAAATCAGCGTCACCCAACAAGGCATATTTAATGACTTCTGATAATCCAGCAGATAACTCTCGATCTGGTAAAGTATCAAGTTGAGCCATATCAGCCAAAACAACTTGAGGTTGCTGAAATGCGCCCAACATGTTCTTACCAAGAGGATGATTAATCCCCGTTTTACCACCCACACTTGAGTCTACTTGTGAAAGAAGTGTAGTCGGAACCTGAACAAAATAAACACCACGTTGGAAACATGCTGACGCAAAACCAGCCATATCCCCAATAACACCACCACCCAAAGCTAAAACCGTACAATCACGATTAAAACCAGCTTCAAGTAAAGCATCAAAAATTAAATTTAGATGTTGAATATCTTTATATTTCTCACCATCTGGCAAAATACAAGTCGCTACAGTTTTACCCAAACTTTTTAAAGCCTCTTGATAATGAGATAAATATAAAGGAGCGACCGTTTCGTTACTCACGATCATGATCTGTTGACCATGAATATAAGGCTCAAGCAACTGCTTAGGATCAAGTTGACTGCCAATAAAAATAGGATAACGGCGTTCGCCTAATTCAACATGTAAAGTTTGCATGAGTTTATAAAACCACAAGTAAGTTTGGCTATTTTAGCGGGTTGGACAAAATAAGTTGCAGAATCTTTTGAGCAAGATCACGAGCAGCACCCTGATTGGTTTCAATCGTGTAATGCGCAACTTCACGATATAAAGGATCACGTATTTTCAACAAATCACGTAATTTTTGTTCAGGGTTTTCAACTTGTAATAGAGGTCTATTTTTATCGCGGTAAGTTCGTTGTAATTGTAGTTCTACAGGAGTGTAAAGATAAACAACAATACCACGTTGCTTTAGAAATTCGCGGTTGGGTGCTTGAGTAATTGCACCTCCACCTGTCGCCAACACTAAGGCTTTACGGGAAGTCAACTCATTTAACACTACCGTTTCACGAGTGCGAAATCCAAACTCCCCTTCTTTCTCAAAAATCCAGGGAATAGTGGCACCTGTTTTGCGTTCAATTTCATGATCACTATCTAAAAATTCACGCCCTAATAGTTCGGCTAAATGACGTCCAACGGTTGTTTTTCCTGCCCCCATGGGCCCTACCAAATAAATATTTGGCAGGGTTTCAAACGCTTTGCTTGGCAAGGCGCCACCTATTTCAATTGCTTTCATTAAAAAATATATTAATGATTTCTCACCAAAGTGTCATTAACAATTCGTGGCGTAACGAAAATCAGTAACTCTTGCTTATCATCAGATTTCACATCTTTTCTAAATAAACGCCCAACTACAGGAATGTCTCCAAAGAAAGGAACCTTGGTTTGTGAATTAGAAGTAGTCTGCTCAAACACCCCTCCTAAAATGACTGTCTCACCATTATTAACAAGTACATTGGTATTAATATTATTTTTATTTAAAATTAATTCACCATTAGGTGCTTCGCCGGCTACAGAATCCTTAGAAATATCCAATTTCATTTGAATTTTACCGTCAGGCGTAATACTCGGGGTAACATCTAGGCTTAATAGTGCATCTTTAAATGATGTACTTGCTGTGGCACCCGCAGCAGAATTCGTCGTGGTTTGATAAGGAACTTGTTGACCTGTTGCCACTCTCGCAGGTTGTTTATCTGCGGTCATCACTTTAGGTGTGGAAATCACCTCACCATAGCCATCAGCTTGTAATGCAGAAAGTTCGAGATCAAGCATAAAATCAGACATACTAATCAAGCCAAAGGCAATACTTCCAGCTGGATTAGTTACACCCAAATCGACATTTAAGTTATCTGGACGTTCAATCGTGTATTTATAACCACCCGTAGTCTCATCCTTTTTGGGCTCTCGTAAATTCCATAAGGTCGTTTCGCTACCACCAACTAATAAATTATTATTGTTGGTAATCCCTTGCGATAATATTCCCCATTTAACACCGAGCTCTTTAGTAAAAGAAGTAGAGGCTCTTACAATTCGAGCTTCCACCATGACTTGTTTGATCTGTACATCAATCAAATCAATCATTTTACGAACTTTATCAATATTTTGGGCTGTATCATTTACAATCAAAGTATTAGTACGCGTATCGGCAACAGCACTACCTCTTGAGCTTAATAAGCTTTCTAAAGCAAGAGAGTCTGAACCTGCTGTACGATTTGCGACAGCTGTCTTGCCATCACGAGTCTCTTCAATTAGTTTAAGGACATCTGCTGCTTTTGCATAATTCAAACGAATATAATCTGTTTGGATCGGTGCCAATTTAATAGTTTGTGCTAAAGCTTTTGCCTCATCGTCTTCTGCCTTGATCAGTTCCGCAACTGGAGCAATCCAAATTACATTACCATTTCTGCGTTTATCTAAATTTTTAGTTTTTAAAATAATATCAAGTGCCTGATCCCATGGAACATCTTTTAAGCGCAAAGTGATGTTACCTTGCACACTGTCAGCCGCAACCATATTAATGCCAGTAAAATCAGCAAGTAATTGTAAAACGCGACGAACTTCAATATCTTGAAAATCAAGAGAAAGCTTATTACCAGAATAATTAGATGGTTTAGATGAAATGTTTACACTTTTATCTTGAGGACGCTTGAGGCTGATGGTTAATTTATTTTCCGCCTGATAAGCCATATATTCATAGCTACCAGTAGATTGAATCGTAATAACACCGTTGCCTTTATCATTATAAGATTCAATGGTCGAAACAGGCGTTGCAAAATCATTTACATTTAAGCGCTTAGTTAAATGAGTAGGAATTTTAGAACCCAAAGTTTTTACTACAACTTTGCTGCCTTGTTGTTGCACATCAACAGGGGTATTACTCCCCAACAGGTCAATAACAATAAGACCTTCCCCTTGACTACCGCGTTGGAAGCCGATGTTTGAAACACCTTGGGTTTGCATTGCACTTGCTGATACAGGTTTAGCTACAACGTGCGCAGAATTAATCTTTAAAATAAAAGTGTTGCCTTCAATACGAGTAGTAAAAGCACCTGCCTCTTTCAAATTTACAGTTAAACGTGAACGCTGATCATCAGAGCTTACATCGACCGAACTCGCTTCATCCGTTCCAATCGCCACTTTTGACTGTGTTAAATTCTGCTGCGCTTTATTAAAGTCTAAAATCAAACGTGAAGGATTCTCAAGCTGATATGCCTGTGGTTGCGGTGGCAAGCCATTAAATATCACTCGAATTTCTGTTCCCTGACCCGCTATTTGCGTCGGTACAATATTAGTCATGCTGACCTGTGCAGACGCAATCTGCATAATTGCAATCGCCACAGCTCCCATAGAAAACTGACGGAATACGTGATTCATTGTCTAACCATCCCCAATAAATAATCTTTAAAAATAATTTTTTCTTTGTTATTCCCTAAATTTTAGGGTGCGGGTCCAATTAACACTAAGGTTCTTGGTCTCTCCACATAGCCTTCTCGCCCATCAGGGACAATCTCCACCAAATCAATCTGAGTAGGACCAATATGGGTAATTCGACCTTGATTCATCCCGATATAGTTCCCTACCTGCACTCGCTCAATTTGTTGATCAGGTGTTTGGATCAGAGCCATGACTTGCCCGCGGCTGTTACGCATACTTCCTTTCATATTTAAGGACTCTAATGCATAGCTTTCGAGTGGCTGTGGTGCACGTGAGAAATTCGGATATACTCGTTTCCCCGCCATAATTTTGAGCTCAGCAGCAAGTGAGCTTGGTAAAAATGGGCTCTTTAACTGATGGGCTGCATAATTAAATTGTGGCACAGGCGTAAAAACAGGCGCAGGTTCTATGGCTTGTGGTGGCTGATTACGTATATCGGCCATTTGCTGATTTACGGCGTCGATTCTAGAGTCGCATCCAGCTAAAGCTAAACATGCCAAAATAGAATGAGAAAATTGTTTAAATTTCATCGTAATTCTCCTATTTCGGCTGTGTGTTAGCAGTAGAAGAATCAGGTGCTACCGAGGAAGCCGAAGCATTTTTTTCCTGATGTTCAGGATTTTCTACAGCACCCATATAGCGATAAGTTTTTGCTTTGATAAAATAATTAAGCACAGGAATATCTGATTTACCATCCTTAACAGGAGCAGCTTCAACAATAAAATCATGCATCGTCACAATACGTGGTAATGCCGCAATACTGCTAACAAAAGCACCGAAAGCGTGATAATCCCCAGTTGCTTCGATAGTAATAGGCTGTTCAATAAAAATTTCCTGCTTCACTTCATCTTCTAAGCGAATATTTTTAAACTTCAGACCAGAATTCACGCCCGTTAAGTTAATATCTTCAACTAAACTTGGAATTTCGGTTTCTTTTGGCAATTGTTCTAACTGCTGATTGAAGTTGGCTTGCATCTCTTGAAGTTGAAGCTGGTATTGCTGCAAGTTGCGTAATTTTGAGTCTTTTTCACGAAACTCATTTAATAAATTACTTTCTTGTGCTTGAGCATTATCAATTGCTTGTAGCTTTGGTTGAATAGCAACAAAATACCCTAAAGCCAGTACAGCAAAGAAAATAAAAATCCAACACGTAATTTTCACAGATAATGGCCAGCTACCATAACTGTTCATGTCGAGCGTGTTAAATTGCTGAAGAAATTTTTCTAAGGTGATCTTTTTTTTCTTAGATGGAGCTTGTTCTAAAGACAGCTCATGAAGTTCATCAGGACTCATTTTGCCACCCCCTTATCCGTACCTAAAGGCGTATTGGCGGTATCATCTGTTGTGGTCACCCCCATTTCCCCTACATCAACAGTAACAACAAAACTGCCATAGCTATCTTCAACTCTAGGAAGCAAAGAACTTACAGCTTTATCTTTTTTCTCTTCGGTCGCCAAGAAAGAGCTCATAAAAGCGTTGCGATACCATGGTGATGCTTCGAGATTACGTAATAACTCTGCAACTGTATTTGGACTTTCCGCTTTACCTTCAATCGTAAATTTATCTCCGGTTCGGCTGAATTTAGTCAAATACATGGCTGCCGGGGTCACACGTACTAATTCATCCACCAAACGTACAACGACCGGACGCTGGCTTTGCAAACCTTGAATGAGCTTCATACGCTCAATAATTGCATCCCGCTGTTCTTGCAAGCCATTTAAGGTTTTAAGTTGTTGATCTAGATTCTGGTTTGTACTGATGATGAGCTGATTTGCTTGTTCTTGATCATTTAATTTTTGATTCAAATAAAACCACCCTGCAAATACAGTGGTTATCCCCAAAACAACGACCCCAAAACATAAAATAATAAATTGTTTTTTACGCTGCTCCCTAAGCCCATCACGCCAAGGGAGTAAATTAATTGTTGCCATTAATCAAAACTCCTTAAAGCCAAGCCACATGCCACCATTAATGAAGAAGCATCATTTTCAATTTTTTGAACTTCGACTTGAGGAGAGAAACCCATTTGTAAAAATGGATTGGCAATAGTGACTCGGTAACCGAGTTTCTGCTGCAACAATTTAGCAAGCCCTGGAATGTTGGCATTGCCACCCGCTAGCAAAATATGGTCAATTTCATTGAATTGGGATGAAGAGAAGAAAAATTGTAGAGATCTAGCAGCTTGCTGAACTACAGCATCTAAAAATGGTTCTAAGATTTCGATGTCATAATCATCTGGCAAAGAACGTTCTTTTTTAGCGCGTCCCGCTTCTTCTAATGACAAACCGTAACGGCTTTGAATTTCCAAAGTAAGCTGTTTACCGCCAAAGACTTGTTCACGGGTATAAATGATTTTGCCATTTTGCATAACCGATAATGTGGTCATGGTATGGCCAATATCTAAAATACCAATGGTATTTGCACCCATGGGTAAGCTATCAGCAAACACACTAAAAGCACGCTCGACAGCATAACTTTCAACATCAGCAAGCTTAGGCGTTAAATCAACCAGTTCCAGTACTTCTACGCGTGTTTCAACATTTTCTGTTCGTGTTGCGACTAAAAGTACATTCACACGATTTGGATTCGGCAGTCGATCTGGTAAAACCTCAAAATCAAGGCTCACCTCATCTAAAGGGAACGGTATATATTGCTCCGCATCTAATCGAATCTGAACTTCACGTTCATCATCGTTCATATCTGCATCCATTTCGATAGTTTTATGAATAACCGTCGATGTTGGAACAGCAATTGCAGCGTTAGTGGTGTGGGGATTTGCTAAATTCATCGCCCGTTCCAAAGCTTCTGCAACTGCTTCTGGATTCAAAATATTTTTTTCAACTACACTGTTCTCAGGTAAAGGCGTTAAAGCATAGCTTTCTACCCAATATTTACCGTTCTTAACAGAGAGCTCTAACAACTTAACAGAAGTCGAACTAATATCGACGCCCATTAACCCCTTATTCGGTTTACGATATAACCTGAGCACACTATTGTCCTATTATTTTTTTATCCCCAAAAAAAATTACAAACCAATAATCTAGGTCTTTATTTTTACACGGATACAATATCTCATCTAACAATCCGCATGTCTAAAGGCTATACTGACCACAATTAGTTTGTATTCGATCTTATTAAAGCTTACTTATCATGAAAAAGCTATCCAGTTTGGGCTTCGTGCGTCCAATTTTTTTGATCATTATTATTATCTTAGTCTCACTTCCGATGGGCTTTTATGGCATGTATCTCTATATCGCCCCATCGCTTCCAGAAATGAGTTCACTAAAAAAAGCTCCCCTTTTAAAACCATTACAGGTCTACACTTCAGACAATCAACTGATTGCCGAGTACGGTGGTAAGCTTTCTATTCCGGTTGAATACAAACAAATTCCCCCTGCTTTTATTCATGCATTTTTAGCAGCAGAAGACTCTTCTTTCTTTGAACATAGCGGGATCAGTTTTAAAGGTTTAGGTCGTGCTTTGAGCGAAAGTGTGACGGGTTCAGATGTGCAAACTGGTGGTTCAACGATCACCATGCAGGTTGCAAAGAACTATTATTTGAGTCCAGAAAGAACCCTAAAACGTAAAATAACCGAAATCTTTTTGGCTCGAAAAATTGAGCAAAATTTATCTAAAGAAGAAATTCTCAGCCTCTATGTGAATAAAATCTTCTTAGGGAAAAATGCGTATGGTATCGCGGCAGCAGCCAAAATTTATTACAACAAAAGCATTAATGAGCTCAGCATTGCTCAAATGGCGATGATCGCTGGTTTGCCCAAAGCACCATCTAAATATAACCCTGTAGTTAATCCTGAGCGCGCACTCGAACGACGCAACTGGATTTTAGGCCGTATGTTACAGCTGGGTTATATTTCTCAAGCAGAATATCAAAAAGCAGTTGCAGAGCCGATCAATTTAAATATGCCCAATCGGGATTTAAATAATATTCATCCCTATGCTGGGGAAATGGTTCGTTCAGAACTTGTAAAGCATTTCGGTGAACAAGCCATTGATTCTGGTTATAAAGTCTACACAACAATTAATGCTAAACGCCAAGCGATTGCAGAAAAAGCTGTGCAAGATGGCCTTGAAGCTTATGACCGTCGCCATGGCTGGCGTGGTGCAGAAGCACATGACAAACCGTTAACTGAATTTAGAGCATATGCCAACACTTATCCTGCACAAGTCACTAAGGTAAATAGCAGCTCTTTTGAAGCATTAATGCAAGATGGCTCAACCGTTACGGTTCAATGGTCAGGCATGTCATGGGCACGCCCCTATCGCAATGCAAATAGCGTAGGTGGCGCTCCTTCACGTGCGTCCCAAATTGTTAAAGTTAAAGATATTGTTCGTTTACGCCCAAACGATAATAAAACCGCATGGTCTTTAGTTCAGGTTCCAAAAGTTCAAGGTCAACTCATTGCAATTAACCCGAATGATGGTTCAATTGAAGCAATTGTAGGTGGCTACAACTTCTACCAATCCAAGTTTAACCGTGCCTTACAAGGCTGGCGTCAACCGGGTTCTACAATCAAGCCATTCCTCTATGCTTTAGCATTAGAAAGAGGTATGACACCTTATAGTATGGTGAATGATAGCCCAATTACGATTGGCAAATGGACACCGCGAAACTCTGATGGGCGTTACTTAGGTATGATCCCATTACGTCGTGCTTTATATTTGTCTCGTAATACCGTATCAGTAAGACTTCTACAAACAGTAGGGATTGAACGTACTCGCCAATTATTTATGGATTTCGGTTTACAAGAAGATCAAATTCCTCGCAACTACACCATTGCTTTAGGTACTCCTCAAGTATTACCAATTCAAATGGCAACTGGTTATGCAACGTTTGCAAACGGCGGTTACCGTGTTCAACCACATTTCATTCAACGTATTGAAGATGCTTACGGCAAAGTCATTTATGAAGCCAAACCAGAATACGCATGTATTCCATGTATTAATGCACCTGACACAACGGATGATGAGCAAAAACCTAAAACAACTGATGATGAAGTCATTGCGGTTACGAATAAAGATATAGAACAGAAAGAAAACGCAGCTAAGCAGCTTAATCTTAAACAGACTGACAAAAACAACAGTCAATATCGCCAAGCTCAACGTATTTTAAAATCAAGCTCTGCTTATGATATGGCGAACATCTTACGTGATGTAATTGAGCATGGTACAGGTCGTGCTGCACTTAAAATTGGCCGTAGTGATTTAGGTGGTAAAACAGGTACTACGAATGATGCAAAAGATGCATGGTTTGCAGGCTTCAACGGCAAGTTAGTGACTGTAGCATGGGTTGGATTTGACCAACCGACTACGCTTGGCCGTCGTGAATATGGTGGTATTGCTGCATTGCCGATCTGGATTAACTTTATGGGTCAAGCATTGCAAGGTACGCCAGCAGCTTGGGTCCGTTTAGATAAAGATGCTAAAGGTCCTATTTCACGTGACCAACAAGAAACCGTGACAGAAGTAACTGATAAGAAAACTTATCGTGCGGCTCCGCCACTAGCACGTCCGCTCTATCGACCAGCACCACCACAACCAAAATTAAGCAATGACAATGACTTTTCCGATTTACCAGGTGAAGAAATTGTTATTCCGTCAAAAGCTGCGCCTCCTGCCATGAGACCTTCACAGGAGTCCGCTCCTAAGCGAGAAAAAGATGAATTAGAAAATCTGATTAATCAGATTGAATAATAGAAAAAGCCATCGTTAGATGGCTTTTTTATTGCGCTTCTGAAAGACATAAATTTGAAAAGATGCAGTTATTTCTAATTGTGACTGCTGCTCTAACTGCGAACGGCGCTCAGGAGAGGCTTTATAAGCATAAGGTGTCATAGCAATCAGATTTTTTAGGGCTTGTTGATCGAGCACAAAAGGCGCATCAATAATTTGCTCTTGCTTTAACTCAAACAAATTTTTTAGTTGCTCTACAAACTTTTCTGGTGTGTGAGGATTAACTTGCTCAAATAAAGCCTCACGCATGGCATACAAATGTTCAGAAGCAGGCGTAACAACAATTAAATAGCCATCATCTTTTAAAACACGCGCAATTTCTGCTTGCGGAATTGGGCTAAATAAACTGGTGCAAGCATCCATACTCCTATCCAATACAGGTAAAGTTGCTCCTGTTCCCACCACCCAAGTTACTTCAGTGTTGAGCTTTGCCGCACGTTGTACCGCGTTTTTTGCAATATCAACTCCAACACACTGTTCAACAACTTGCTGCATAGCACTTGTATAGTAGCCCTCACCACATCCGATATCGAGTATTGCTTTTACATCTAGTTGCTTTAATAAATCGACTACAGCTTGCTGTAATGGCTGATAATAACCACCTTGCAAAAAAGCTCGTCGCGCATCGACTGACTCGGGCGTATCCCCTGGGTTTTTACTATGTTTATGTTGCACCACATGTAAATTGACATAGCCTTGTTTAGCTACATCATAACTATGTCCCTGCTCACATCGCCAAGTTCGTTCAGTTAAATTCAGGGACTGACGACACACAGGACACATTAAAACTTGCTTAGCCACGTTTAATTATTCTCTTGTTCTTTTTGTTGTAAATAAGTCTTTGCGTGTAGTCCAACAAAGGTGCGACCTGCATTTGTACCATTAATCCATTCATCTACCTGAAACAAATCAAACAGACCTACCTTGACTAAAGTTGGAATTGCGATCTTTAGCTCTTCCTCAATTTGTCCTCTTTGCCCTGCATTGTATAATTCAATATTGTGCAGCATTGTTGCTACAGTTCCTGTTTGAACCTGACTTCCATCTTTAAGTACAACTTGAGGTAATACCTCGCCCTCTCCAACTACTTTTTGATTAATCACCGATAATTGGTCTAGACCAGCAACTTTTGTCATTCACCTCTCCAATAAAAAAAGCCAGTAGAACTGGCTTTATATTGACACTAAAATAAGATCTATCGCAATTTTAAAGTCATTAGACCTAAAACTACTAATATAATTGTAATAATCCAAAAACGAATCACAACTTGCGTTTCTTTCCAGCCCTGCTTTTCATAGTGATGATGCAGCGGCGCCATTAAGAACACACGTTTATTACGCATACGCAAAGAGCCAATTTGTAAGAATACAGATACTGCCTCCATTACAAATACACCACCCATAATTGCAAATACGATTTCTTGACGAACCATAACTGCAATTGTTCCAAGCATCGCACCTAAAGCTAAAGCACCGACATCACCCATAAATACTTGAGCAGGATGCGCGTTATACCAAAGGAATGCCAAACCTGCACCAATCATGGCAGAACAGATTACTACGAGTTCAGAGGTATATTTCACATATGGAATATGTAAATAGTTAGCGAAACGGATGTCACCAGACAAGTAAGCAAATACGCCTAAACCTGTAGCCACCATGACAACCGGCATAATTGCCAAGCCATCTAAACCATCTGTTAAGTTAACAGCGTTAGAAGCACCATTAATCACCAGATAGGTAAATACAATAAATGCCAAACCTAAAGGAACAATTGAGAGTGGAATTGAAAGATTCTTAAAGAATGGAATCAATAAATCCAGCATGTTTGCCGTATGTTCTGCATTGGACTGTTGAGTTGCAATTAAATATAACGCAATACCAGCACCCAGCGATGCAACAGAAGTCCAGAAAAACTTCTTACGTGCGGGTAAACCTGCATTGTCTTTATAGCGAATTTTAATCCAGTCATCTGCCCAGCCTACAGCACCGAATACAACCATTACACCAAGCACAATCCAGACATAAGGGTTAGATAAATCAGCCCATAGCAAAGTACTAATACCAATTGAAAGCAGAATTAAAATTCCACCCATCGTTGGTGTACCCATTTTTTTAGCATGATTTTCAGGAGCAAACGAACTTACTGCCTGACCGTATTTTAACGCTTGTAATTTACGAATCATGATCGGTCCAAGGACCAGACCAATGGTCAGTGAAGTTAATACACTGAGTAAAGAACGTAATGTTAAATAACGAACGACCTGAAACGAGCTGTGATAGCCCGCAAGTTGTTCAAACAACCATAACAGCATTTAAAGTTTCTCCATCAAATCAGCCATCAACGTTTCCATATGAGTAAAGCGAGAACCTTTAAACAGGAAACTCATGGACTGGGGTTGATGTGTTTGGATTAGATTGATTAAAAATGGAAGTGCCTCAGCTTGTGTCTGAAATGCTTTCACTTTATTAGAATGAGAGTCTGCACCCTCGAGAGCAGCTGGAGCGAACTGTCCAACTGCAATAATATGATCTAAAGGGAGTTCGGCAAGATCACGACCTAAATCATGATGCTCTTGCCAACTGCTATTACCTAACTCACCAATATCCCCCATGACCATCACTTTTACGCCTTGTTGCTGCAACAACACTTGTGCAGCAGCGCGCATAGAAGTCGGATTGGCATTGTAGGTATCATCAATAAATAAGTAAGGTGACTTTTGAATAAAGTTAAGACGACCTTTCGCTCCTTGAGCTTGCTCTAAACCTTGGACAATATCTTCTAGTCCAATACCAATTGCTAAAGCAAAAGCTACAGCTGCGGTCGCATTTTGAACATTATGCTCACCCGCAAAAGGAAGCTTAACTCCACTACTACCTTGTGGTGTATGAAGGATAAAATTCGTTGATTGAGGCAATAACTCCACATCTGTTGCATAGACATCGCCTCCTACACCAAATGTAGAAATACGATGAGCTTTCGCAGCATCTAGAATTTCGGCAGTGAAGTCATCTTGTTGCGGCACGATTGCAACGCCATTTGGTAAAATGTGACGATAAATTTCCGATTTTGCGCGGCAAATACCTTCACGACCACCAAACTCGCCTAAATGAGCTGTACCAATATTTAATATGCCCGCAACATGAGGCTGAACGAGTTTTGATGTGTAATCAATCTCGCCTTGATGGCTTGCACCCAACTCCATCACCGCATATTGATGTTCTTTGCGAAGCTCTAGCAACATCATTGGTACACCAAGGTCATTATTTAAATTCCCTCGGGTGATTAGTGTCGGTGCTAAGCGCGACAATATACTTCCCAGCATTTCTTTGGTTGTAGTTTTACCACTACTTCCCGTTAAGGCAATCACCTTTAATTGTGAGTTTTGCTCACGGCGATAAGCGCCGAGTTGCCCTAAAGCCAATCTGGTGTCAGCAACAACGAGTTGTTCAATATCTACATCTAGCGGACGTTCAACAATAGCTATTTGACAACCATTTGCAGCAACTTGCGCAACGAAATCATGCGCATCGAAACGCTCACCTTTTAGTGCTAAAAAGGCATCCCCAGTTTCCGCATGACGCGAGTCCGTCAAAATACGTTTAATTTCAGTTTGAGGGATCTGGTCTTTATGCCAGTAGCCCTGTGTTGCCTGTTGTAATTGTTGAGCTGTCCACGGTTCCAAAGGCACGGTACTGGTGGTTGAAGTATGCATAATTCGTCCTATTGTGCAGGGTAAGCAGCGTCTACAGTGTGATGTTGTGCATCAATCGCAGAACGCACTTCAACAACATCATCAAACCAGTGACGCACACCATTAATTTCTTGATAATTTTCATGTCCTTTACCGGCAATCACAACAATATCACCAGCCTGAGCCTGCTGTGCAACAAATTTAATTGCTTCACGGCGGTCATGAATTTCATGCATACGGTGCCCTGAAAAGTCGATTCCTTGCTTCATGTCAGCAAAAATTTGTTCAGGGTCTTCTGTTCTTGGGTTATCCGACGTCAAAATAACTGGATTTGCGCCGTCTAAAGCTGCTTGAGTCATTAATGGGCGCTTACCGCGATCGCGGTCCCCGCCACACCCAAATACAGCCCAAAGTTGATTAGACACATGACGTTTTAAGGTTTTAAGCACTTGAATTAATGCATCTGGTGTATGCGCATAATCAACAACAAATAAACGCTCACCATCACGAATAACCTGCATTCGACCTGGGGCACCAATTAGTTTAGGAACGAAAGCTACTAACGCTTTTAAATCAAAACCTGCTTGCTCAGCAGCAATAAGAGCTGCAACCAAGTTTTCGACATTAAAATGCCCTAACAATGGACTTTGCACAGCAAAAGAACCTTGTGGGCTCACTAAATTAAATGTCGCTCCTGCTAAACTGTAACTCAGGTCAGTAATATAATAATCAGCAGTATTTTGAGTAAGTGAATACGTTAAAATTTTCGGTTGAGCAGGATTTTGCTTTGCTGCATTGATCATGAGAGCAGCATGCTCATCATCTAAATTAATAACAGCTACTTTTAAAGAGCTAAAACGGAATAAAAGAGCCTTAGCCTCTGCATAAGCCTCTAAAGTGCCGTGGTAATCCAGATGATCACGACTCAAATTGCTATAAACAGCAATCTCAATCGCACAACCATTTAAACGACCTTGTTCCAAACCATGTGAACTTGCCTCTAAAGAAGCAAAAGTCGCACCTTGTTTTGCATAATCATGCAATGCATTTTGCAGTTGTAAAGCATCAAGCGTAGTGTGCGTTGAGGGTGTTAAGTCTGGCAAAATACCATTGCCTGTAGTACCCATCACAGCACAGCGCTGTTGTTGAGAGCTAATTAATTCAGCCACTAGACGCGAAATTGTGGTTTTACCATTTGTACCAGTCACTGCAATAATACGCACTGGTACTACGGGATCTATATGCTGTAAATAACGTTCTTGCCATTCACCCATACGTTGACGCACATCAGAACACACCCACTCATTTGCTACGCCCAACTCCGTCTCGCTAATAATGGCAAGTGCACCATTAGCTAAAGCTGACTCAGCAAAAGCGCGTGTTTTTTCAGGTTGGCTATAACTGGTCAAAGCGATAAAGATCTGGCCTGACGCAACCTTACGACTGTCTAAACTAAAGCCTTGAAAAGGCTGTTTAGACCACTGTGCATCGATCTCAACTGGATTAATTTCTTGGAAAGAAACAGACATAGCTTACCTGCGAATAGGATTTTCTGGAGTATCAAGGGGCTTATCAAGCGGCACATTCATTAAGCGCAATGATTCTTGCATAATTCGTGCGAAAACAGGGGCCGCAACCAAACCACCGTAATAACGGCCTTGTGGATTTTCAACAACTACAATAACCGCTAAACGAGGATCACTAATCGGAGCTACGCCTGCAAATAAAGCACGGTATTCATTATTTGAATAACCTTTACGATCTGCACGAAGTTTATGAGCTGTACCTGTTTTACCACCAACGCGATAACCCGGAATATTAGCTTGCTTTGCAGTACCGCCCGGCATCGTCACCTGCTCAAGCATAAGCAAAACCTGATCAGCAATTTTTGGAGCAAGAACTTGCTCACCTTTAGGTGCTTGATCGAGTTTATGCAAACTTAGAGGCATTTTTACCCCATGGTTTGCAAGCATTGCATAGCCTTGCGCCAACTGAAGAATAGTTGCATTTAGACCATAACCATAAGCCATGGTACCAATTTGGGAAGAGTTTAATTTGCTTACAGGAAGTACTAAACCAGAGCTTTCACCGGGGAACTTCACAGCAGAACGTTTACCAAAGCCAGCACGGTTAAAGAAGCTTGGTAACGTTTCTTTAGGAAGTGACAATGCAATTTTTGCCGAACCTACGTTTGATGACTTAATAATTACGCCACTGACAGTCAAAGCACCATAGTTATGCGTATCACGAATGGTATGCCAGCCTAAACGCATTGAACCTGGTGAAGTGTTGACAATCGTATTTGGCGTATATTGTCCAGTTTCGAGTGCAGCAGAAACTGTAAAAGGCTTCATGGTAGAACCCGGCTCGAACATATCAATCGCACCGCGGTTACGCATGGCATCTTTATTAGATAAACCGTTTTTATCATTCGGGTTATAAGATGGCCAACTGGTCATAGCCAGAATTTCGCCTGTTTTAACATCTACAGCAATTGCTGTCGCCGAACGGGCGTTATTTGCGACACCAGCAGCAGTCAACTCACGGTACATAATGTATTGCAAACGAGAGTCGATACTTAAAGTGATGTTTTCGCCTGGCTCACCTTCACGAATAACCTCTGAAACTTTTAAGCGGTTACCACGTTTATCACGAATAATTTTTTGTTCGCCATCTACCCCAGACAGTTGTTTATTCAACTGCATTTCCAAGCCTTCAATCCCTTGGCCTTCACTATTGGTTAAACCAATAATCTGAGCATTTGGCTGCGGTTGAGGATAATAACGTTTATATGTTTTCTCAGCATAAACGCCTTGGAAGTTACCCTTTGTAATGAGATCTGCCTGCTGTGGCGGCACTTCTTTTTTCAAAACCAAATAACGAGAACGTGGGCGCGCATTCATCTGTTTTTTTAGATCTGCACGATCTAAACCAACCACATCCGCCAACTCATCAAGGTTTAAGTTTTTATCTGGTAATTGTCGTTTTAACTTACGATTATTCGGATCTTTTTTTAATTCGGCTGTAATTTCGTCATATAAATGCTTGGTATCAAAGTAATCACGTGGATCAATGACAATTTTCATAATAGGCGTACTAATGGCCAGAGGCACACCATGACGGTCGCTAATAACCCCACGCATTGCCTCAATACGTTCCGTACGCAAAATATTGGCATTGGCCTTGTTTTGTAAAAAGTCTTTATTAATCACTTGCACATAAAATGCACGTGCAATTAATACAACAAAACAGAGCAATACTGTTGCCCAGAGCAGATAAAACCGCCACATATCGAAGGCAAGAGTTGGTTTTTCCGAAATAGACTGCTGTTTTTTCCGTGTTTGCTTTATTCGCTTATCTACCATACAGCAAGGCCTTACTTATTTTGCTCTGAGGTCATCGGTAAAGAAATTACCACCGTTTCTGCAGCAGGTGGCGAAAACATGCGTAGTTGGGTTACAGCACGCGTACCAATCTGTGCTGTTGCACCGAAGGTTTGTTGCTCAATAAGCAAACGCCCCCATTCAGCATTGAGATCATCACGTTCACGCATATAAGAGCTGAGCTCTCTATAATCATGACGATATTCAAATACTTGAAAAACCACCATCATGGCACTGATAAAAACAAGCGCCACTAATACGGTGTATGCCACAACTTTTTTCACCACTTTATTTTCGGTGGTTTCAATTTCATCACTGCTTTTCATTACGCGCCTTTTTGTTCCAAGCGTTCAGCAACCCGAAGCCATGCACTACGTGAACGTGGGTTCGCTTTTACTTCTTCTTCACTCGCACGAACCCGTGAAATTTTCTTTAACCTTCTTGTATCTACCTGTTGCTGAGGAATTCCCCAGCCAATATCTTCTGCCAAAGTCGATTCTTTTTGAATAAATTGTTTGATCAAGCGATCTTCAAGAGAATGAAAGCTAATCACAGACAAACGCCCTTTTGGTTTTAGTAAGTCTACAGCTTGTGGTAAAAATACTTCAATATCATCTAGTTCTTTATTAATAGCAATACGAATTGCCTGAAATGTACGTGTTGCTGGATGCTTATGTTTTTCCCACTTTGGATGAGCTGTTTTAACAAGTTCTGCCAATTGGGCTGTTGTATCTAGTTTTCCAGCTTGTTTAATCGCTTTTGCAATACGTCGACTATAACGTTCTTCGCCATATTGATAAATAATATTTGCTAATTGTTCTTCTTCAATTTCAAGTAACCACTCAGCTGCGGTTAACCCCTTAGAATTATCCATTCGCATGTCTAGAGGACCATCCTGCATAAAACTGAAACCACGCTCAGCTTGGTCGAGTTGAGGAGATGACACCCCTAAGTCAGCCATAATGCCATCAACACTCACCACACCAATTTCCTGCATTTTTTCTTTAATATCAGCAAAACTGGCATGAATAATGGTAAATCTCGGGTCTTCTTGTGCCAAAGCAGCTGCAACTTCCAAAGCTTGAGGGTCTTTATCAAATGCATATACTCGTGCATTTTCATCAAGTTTCGAGAGCAATAAACGTGTATGCCCACCTCGTCCGAAGGTTGCATCGATATACACCCCTGTTGTGCGATCTGCCAATAAGCTCTCAACGGTCTCAAAAAGTAAGACAGAAATATGCGACATAGGTGTTAAATCATTGCGTAAAAATGTAACTGCACATTATCACCTTGTTTATGACCAACGCCAAACGGCTTTTTGTAGGAAAATATTAATTTTTCATAGATAAAACCGTTTTATTAGCATTTTTTAAGCAAAAAAAGAAAGCAAGCTTACTTTTTTAAGTTTGCTTACTTTCTTTATGAATATTTAACTTCTAAGTTTTCTTTTTGGACTATTGTTTTTAGATCATTTTATTTACTGCTTGCCATCATAAATTTGATCAAAAATAGCACCGTTTGCAAAATGAGTTTTCTGAGCTTTAGCCCAACCACCGAACACATCATTAATGGTAAATAATTTAATTTTTGGGAATTGCACTGCATATTTCGCAGCCACTTGAGCATTACGCGGTCGGAAATAATGTTTAGCAGCCAATTCTTGGCCTAAAGGTGAATATAAAAAGTTCAGATAACCTTTTGCCAAGGTTCGGTTTCCATCTTTATCTACGGTTTTATCTACAATCGCTACGGATGGTTCAGCCAAAATTGAAATTGATGGATAAACAATTTGATATTTATCCTTATCAGGTCCTTTCGTCGCCAACAAAGCTTCATTTTCCCAAGACAACAAAACATCACCAATGCCACGTTCGGCAAATGTCGTAAGTGAACCACGGGCTCCCGAATCTAGAACTTTCACATTGTGATAAAGTTTTTTAACTAGCTCTCGAGCCTTAGTGTCATTTCCACCTGGCTGTTTTAATGCATATCCCCATGCAGAAAGATAAATCCAACGCGGTGCGCCACCTGTTTTAGGGTTAGGAGTGATAATTTCCACACCTGGTTTTGTTAAATCATTCCAGTCGCGTATATTTTTTGGGTTACCTTTTCGTACTAGAAACACGACAGTCGAAGTATACGGGGCAGAATTATTTGGGAATTCTTTTTGCCAGTTCGGCTGAATAAACCCAGCTTTCACAATCTCATCAATATCATTCGCTAATGCTAACGTTACTACATCAGCTTCAAGTCCTGTGGCTACCGCGCGGGCTTGTTTGCCAGATCCACCATGTGACTGTTTGAATTCAACGTCTTGCCCTGTTCGCTGTTTCCAAAATTTACCAAATGCTTGGTTATATTCTTGATAGAACTCTCGAGTCGGATCATAAGAAACATTTAAAAAAGAGGTCGCTGCTTGAGCCGCTGTTGTTGCTATTCCCACATATAAAGCGACAGCTATTATTGATATTTTTTTCATTTACAAAATCCATCATTCGTTTTAGTTTAACTATATTTTTAATTTTATTTTTTACAATCAATTACTTATATTTATATCTTTTTTATTAATCTTTTTTAGATATATAGCTTAGAATGTCTAAGTTATTTCATTTTTGAAAAATTTTGTAATTATTCTTACAACTTATTTTAGACCTTCACTTTATCTACACATTAATTTGTTAAATAATGAAGCGTAAAGGATACATAGGGTCTACATTTGAGTCGACCAGTTTAAAATATAGGTAAATTTTGTAAAAAGTGTGACACAGTTCCACTTTTTTATTAATATTTATGTTTAAATCGTAGCATTACCGTAATTTTACATTTTGTTAAACTCAAAAAATAGATGAAATGTAATGAAACAGAGGGGATGATTAACAATGAAAATTCATTATGGAAAAGCTTTAAGCTTAAGTTTGGTGCTGAGTTTGGCATCACAGTTTTCTGCAGCAGCAGTACTTAAAGATACTCCAAGCAAAACTGGTTCAGAGAAGCAGACTTCTCTTATTGAAAAAGCTTTAGATCAGCAGAAACGTAACCCTATTGTGTTACCTTCTACAAATGATGAGCTTAAAGTTCTAAATACGATTCGCGTTACACCAACTCAAAATTTTCTTGCTGCACAACACGAACGTTTTTCACGTTTTGTTCAGGCAATCTTTCAGCCCCATGCTTCTTAAAATCTGAAACACCCCCTCTTCGTTTCAGTTTTAGCCCAGCCTGACGTTAAATAAAACGTCAGAATACTGGGCTTTTTCGTTATAATAGTTTCAATTTTTATTTTGACCCTTTATCTATGAAAGTTCGTACTCGTATTGCACCTTCCCCTACCGGTTTTCCTCATGTTGGCACAGCCTATATTGCTTTATTTAACATGTGTTTTGCGAAACAACATGGCGGAGAATTTATTTTAAGGATTGAAGATACAGACCAACTTCGTTCTACACCAGAGTCTGAAAAAATGATTTTGGATTCATTACGTTGGTTAGGTTTGAATTGGTCTGAAGGTCCAGATGTAGGTGGCCCACATGCACCATATCGCCAATCTGAACGTATGGGAATTTATAAGCAATACGCATTAGAACTTGTTGAAAAAGGTCATGCTTTTTACTGTTTCGCAACCGCAGAAGAACTTGACCAAATGCGTGCTGAACAACAAGCACGTGGCGAAACACCAAAATATGACGGCCGCGGTTTAAAACTTTCTCAAGAAGAAGTGACTCGACGTCTTGAAGCGGGTGAACCTCATGTCATTCGTATGAAAGTACCTGAAGAAGGTGTTTGTAAATTTAACGACTTGCTACGTGGAGAAGTTGAAATTCCTTGGGCTCAAGTCGATATGCAAGTCCTTCTTAAAACAGATGGCTTACCTACTTACCACTTGGCTAACGTTGTTGATGACCATTTAATGGAAATCACTCATGTATTGCGTGGTGAAGAATGGCTTCCATCTGCACCGAAGCATCAGTTGCTTTACCAATATTTTGGTTGGGAAATGCCAACTCTTTGCCACATGCCATTGTTGCGTAACCCAGATAAATCAAAACTATCTAAACGCAAAAACCCGACATCAATTAACTACTACCGCGATATCGGTGTATTACCAGAAGCCTTACTCAACTATTTAGGCCGCATGGGTTGGTCAATGCCGGATGAAAGAGAAGTTTTCACATTACAAGATATGATGGATAACTTTGATATTCAGCGTGTATCACTAGGTGGACCAATTTTTGACGTTGAAAAATTGAACTGGCTTAACGGTCAGTGGATCAAAGGGTTAACTCCAAGTCAACTATTAGACCGTTTATTAACATGGAAGAGTGATCGCAACACTTTGGAAGACATTGCTGCCGCTATTCAACCACGTATTAATTTACTTTCAGAAGCTGTGAATTGGGCTGGTTTCTATTTTAACCATATGCCACAAATTACTGCTGAAATGTTTGAAAGTAAAAAATTGACTCAAGAGCAAGTTCGTCAAAGTTTACAATTTGCAATTTGGCGTCTTGAAGGTCAGTTTACTTGGAATAATGACACCGTTAGCCAAACCCTAATGGATCTTGCGAATCAGATGGGCATTAAACTACGTGATTTCATGCCAGCGTTCTTTATCGCAATTGCCGGTTCAACGAGTTCAACACCAGTGATGCAATCAATGGTTACGCTTGGGCCTGATTTAACTTTCGCTCGTTTACGTCATGCCTTAGAAATTGTGGGCGGACCGAGCAAGAAAGAAGTTAAAAATTGGGAAAAACTCAATGAGAGCTTAAAATTGCCGAAAAATGACGCAACTAGCGAAGTTTAATTCATTTTTTTGTTGACGTGTGAGCGCATTCACCCTAAGATTGCGCTCACACAAACTGGGGTCATAGCTCAGTTGGTAGAGCGCTACAATGGCATTGTAGAGGTCAGCGGTTCGATCCCGCTTGACTCCACCACGCTCCTTTGTGTTTGCCTCATCAAGTCCCTATCGTCTAGAGGCCTAGGACATCGCCCTTTCACGGCGGTAACCGGGGTTCGAATCCCCGTAGGGACGCCATATTCTGCTTTAAAAATTATAAAAAGACTCTATCGTCACCTTACTGTTTATTCTTTATCTCTTTCTAGATTGCACATTTGTCTATTTTATCTAAAATAGCGTCTTTCTTAATTCTCTCAATGTGTAATATGCAGCCATCTGACAATCAACTAGATGCTCATCAGCATCAGAACAGTACTGCACCTTTAAAAAGAGCCATGAGCACTCGCCATCTTGTGATGTTATCACTGGGCGGAGCGATCGGAACTGGTCTATTTTTAGGTTCAGGGGAAGTCATTTCACAAACTGGAGCTATTGGCGCAATTATTGCCTATATTCTTGGTGGCGCGATCGCTTACATGGTCATGCTCTGCCTAGGAGAACTCGCTGTACACATGCCTGTTTCAGGTTCTTTTGGTGCCTATGCCAAAAAATATATCAGTCCAAGTACTGGCTATATGATTTCTTGGATGTACTGGCTCACCTGGACTGCAACGCTTGGAACCGAATTCACTGCCGCAGCCCTACTCATGCAAGAATGGTTTCCACAGATTTCTATGTGGATTTGGACAATTATTTTTGCAGTTACTATCTTTGGCTTAAATATTAGTTCAACGCGTATTTTTGCTGAATCTGAGTTTTGGCTGGCTCTTGTTAAAGTCGTTACTGTCATTGCCTTTATTGTGCTCGGCCTATTAGCAATTTTTGGTTTAATTCCATTCCATGGTGCCCAAACTGCTCCACTATTTAGCAATCTTACGGCTCAAGGCTGGTTCCCTCATGGTTTAATTCCTATTTTTACGACCATGTTAATTGTTAACTTTGCATTCTCAGGAACCGAATTAATTGGTGTAGCAGCTGGCGAAACAAAAGATCCAGCTCAAAATGTACCAAAAGCGATTAATGCCGCGATCTGGCGCCTCCTTATTTTCTTTGTGGGTACCATCATTGTTATTAGCGCTTTACTTCCTTTCCAACTTGCAGGTTTAGGCGGTGACGGTGTAAGTAGCAGTCCTTTTGTGACGGTATTTAATTATATTGGTATTCCATATGCGGATGACATTATTAGGTTTGTAATCATCACAGCTCTACTTTCAGCAGCAAATTCTGGCTTATATGCAGCTTCACGTATGATGTGGTCTCTGTCAGAACAAAAATTACTGCCTAGTGTGTTTGCGACTTTATCAAAAAGTGGAACACCAATCGTTGCTCTAGTTGTAACCATGTTCGGTGCAATTCCAGGTTTGCTATCAGAGCAATTTGCACCTGAGACTATTTTTAAGAATCTGCTTGGTGTTGCAGCTTTTACCATGGTGATTGTATGGATGAGCATTTGTTTAAGCCAGTTCAATTTCCGCCGCCAATGGTATAAATCAGGTCATACAGTTAAAGACTTACAATATGCTGCGCCTTTATTCCCTATTGTGCCAATTTTAGGTTTTGTTTTCTGTTTCATTACTTGCTTGAGTATGGCAGCAGACCCTGAAATGCGCGCTGGTTTTGTAGGCTGTCTTATTTTTACAGCTTTATGTTATGTCAGTTATTTTATTTTTTATCGCAATAAAGACTAAACCCGTCGTTATTCAATTAAAGTGTAGCAAAAAGCTACACTTTTTTTTGCCTATATACTGGTTTTAAATAACATACCGTTGTAGATTAAAATTTATATTAAAAACAAAATCTTGTATAGAATGAAAATTATATTTATCCACGGGATGAATCAACAAAACTACACAGCACATCGCTTGAAAGAGCATTGGTTAAAAGTGTTTAAGCTCGGCCTAAAACAAATGCCTTGCAGAGTTAATATCCGCGATCTTCATATCCACATGCCTTTTTATGGCGACTTAATGACCAAATACCAATTAAGTAACCAATTAGACCTTAACACGTTATTACCTAAATCATTTTTTAATAATTATTTCCCTATTAACGTACACCCAAGTAATCCTCCGACTAGAGAGCACACTCCATTTGTTCCGTTGTTACGTCCCTCAACCGATCAAACTGATAAAAGCTTCTCAGAACGGCTTTATCTGACTTCTCAATTAGTTAAAGATCGTGTACTGAAAGAACTAGTTGTTTTATTAAATAACTTTCCTAAACTGCATGAAAGTTTGATTCAACAATTCCTCATCGAAACCTATATGTATCTATCTAACCCAGAGTTTATGGAGGAAGTACATCAAAGAATTTTAAAGAAAATGCGAGAAGACGAAGATTATATTGTGGTCGGACACTCTCTTGGTTCAGTTATCGCTTTCCAATTATTATCAGATCCATCTTATCAATTCTCAGTTAAGCGTTTTATCACCCTAGCTTCCCCTTTATCTTTTCGCGTGATTCAAAGTAAGCTCCCGAGTCCAATTTCTAGACCGCCATGTATTTACGGTGATTGGTTTAATTTTTACTCTCAGGATGATTTTTTGACTGCATTTCCATTGTGTGAAGCCCCATTTAATTTTGAACCTGCCATTATTAATCAGAAAATTTATACTTTCGCCAACCAGCCGCATGAGATTTTAGGATATTTACAACATCCGTCGGTTATAAAGGCAATTATTGAACCTTTTCAGAAAAATGAGGGCTAAATGTATATATTTTCTACAATTTGAGTTATTTTTAATCGCTTGACTGTTTTTTTTAATATTTCTTCAGAAAACTATTTGACACTTTTATTAAATCGACCTAATATACGCCCACCTCTGAAACGTCCCTATCGTCTAGAGGCCTAGGACATCGCCCTTTCACGGCGGTAACCGGGGTTCGAATCCCCGTAGGGACGCCAATATTTTTTCAGATGTATGCCTCATATAAGTCCCTATCGTCTAGAGGCCTAGGACATCGCCCTTTCACGGCGGTAACCGGGGTTCGAATCCCCGTAGGGACGCCAAATTCTAAAAAGCCACTGCATAACGTCAGTGGCTTTTTTCTTGCCTAAAAAAATGAAAAGCTAATCAATGATTAGCTTTTCATATGCTCTCTCAACCCGCAATTCCCACTTGTACTTCAAGGCGACCTGACTGCACTCGTAGTCCTCTAATTTCAAACTGATCTACGAGCTGCTGCACAAGCTCACGACTTTCTCTCAAAATATTCAAGCCCGGTAAAATACTAAAATCAGTCAAACTTAAAAGCTTTTCAACCATCCATGAACGGTTGTTAATAAAGTCAATAAATCCTGCTTGCTCTAGGTCAATAAACCACATGCGATGCCCATCGCGTTGGATTCCGAGAATATCGCCAATCAAGTGATTAATGAGTGATGGAATAGGCAACATATTTACGACTTCGAAACCAACTCGACCAATACGGCGCACAGCCCAATTTGACAAGGTGCCGCCATGTCGAATCTGAACATCAAGACTTTCATCCATTTGTCGCAAACGTAAGAATTTTTCCTGCCCAATACGACATTCCAATACTTTAAAATCTAAACTCAAACGATACATGAAGCGATGATAATGCCCATCGATCTCGACTTGGAAACTGTCATTGCCGCATTTAATTTTAATATCATCAATTTCGGAGCGATCAATGCGCTTACGAATTTGATTATTTAATAACATTTCGGGTAAGTACAACGTTAAGGTACTTTTGCCCAAAAAAGTTCGCGCCATAATCAACGCGACTTGGCGTGCTGTTTCACTGGTTTCAGACACCATATCTCTTACAGTACCTGCTGCCAGATTTGTCATTCCGACAACTCCACGTCGTGTATGAGTAGTTACTTGATCGAGTGCGTCCAAAGCAGCATCAGCAACCTCTGCAATATTACGTGTCGTGTCGCTAGCAAACCCAACTGCATCTTGGGCATGTTGCAATGTCTTATGCAGTAATCGACGAGATAATGACGGTTTAGCGGTATCTGGGGTAGCTAAAACCGATGCTGTCGTTGTAGGCTGCGACTTATTGTCATCTTGTTGACCCAAGTCCCTCTCTCCTTTTTATATTTATCCCACATCCTATTCGAGTATTTAAGCTCATTTATTGTGCTAATCACACTTCATTTTTCTGTAGATTAGCATGCTCTACAATATTATTTTAATTTTTATGTGTACGGATAAATCATCTGTTTTTTATATTTCTTTGTTTATTCATAAGTAATTTTTCTGCTAACTCAACGCATTTCATCGATATCTTACAAATTTTTTTCTTTCTGCACATTTCCGTTAGAATAGATTCAAACTAAATGTGGAGTTCTCATGCAATATCGTTGCCCTAAATGTCAAAGTGTTAAAATTATGCCTGTGAGCCAAGGCGTGAACAGCGCAAAACCTGTCGTTCCTAAAAGTCTGGTTATCTTGATTCCTGCAATTTTTGTGCTTTTACTGTTAGTAGTCATTAGCATCTTTATGTGGATTTTTGGCAATGGTGCAGGTAGTTCTCTTCAAATCGCAACAGTAGTTGCATTTGTGGTTACTGTAGGGGCTGGTTTTATGTTCTGGCGTGATTTGCCTGATTTTAAATTGTCTATGCAAGCATTTATGCAGTCACAAAAACACTGGAAATGCCGTGACTGCAATAACGAATGGGAAATTTAAAAAAACTGTTCACATCAGCTTAATGCTGATGTGAATGTGCATTATCTGCTTCATCATGTTTATGCGAAGCATGCTGAGCAATGTGCTGACAATTAATCTCGGCATCGTCCTCAATTTGCAATGTCACTTCACCAATACCATGTTCATGAGAAAGCATTTCAACAGCATCTTGATACAACTTGGTACGATCAGCTTCAGGCGCAAATAAGTGCACGGTTAAATGGATATTTTTAGAAGTAATCGCCCACACTTTGAGTTGGTGAATACTCTCAACACCATTTAAAGAAAGTAAATCTGCACGTAGCTTCTCAATATCGACCTCTTCGGGTACACCTTCGAGCAAAATGTTAATACTTTGCTTAAGTAAAACCCATGTTCTTGGCAACACCCAAAATCCAATCAGTACTGCAATAAGCGTGTCAATCCAGTACCAATTAGTGAAGTAAATAATAATTGCACCAATAATAACGCCTACCGAGCCTAGTGCATCACTCAATACTTCTAGATAAGCACCTTTCACATTTAGGCTGTTATTGGCACTCGACATTAAAAGTTTCATTGAAATGAGGTTAATTACTAAACCAATAGTCGCTACAACCAGCATACCCACACTTTGAATTTCGGGTGGCTTAGAGAAACGGATATAGGCTTCATATAAAATATAAATTGCCACCACGAACAGCATGAGTGCATTAAATAAAGCGGCCAGAATTTCAAAGCGTTGATAACCAAAAGTACGCTTATTATCAGCGGGACGTTTTGAAATCTGAATTGCGACCAGAGCAATTGCCAAAGCAGCTGCATCTGTAAACATATGCGCAGCGTCAGAGAGCAACGCCAGACTTTGTGTGATTAAACCTGCAATAACCTCAACAATTAAAAATGTCGTAGTAAGCGCCAAGGCAATCGTTAATTTCTTGGCATTACCTTCAGTCACTACAGCATGACTATGGTCATGACCATGTTGTCCACCCATTTTGCGGACTCCTTATTATTTATCTTTATGGTGAGGTAAAAGTAACCATGAATTCATGCTTACCTTTACCTGTTTCAAATACTTTTCTGACTCAAACTTTTTCATCAAAAAAGATATCTCAAATCGATGACATTATGAATGCTCAACTTTATTCGTCTTGCTTTCATTCATCCATCGATAAATGACTGGCAATAAAACCAGCGTTAGTATCGTAGATGAAATAATGCCACCGATTACTACCGTTGCCAAAGGTCGTTGTACCTCTGCACCAGTTCCAGTTGCCAAAGCCATTGGAATAAAACCAAGTGAAGCAACAAATGCCGTCATTAATACAGGGCGTAGTCGCAGTACAGCACCTTTCCAAGTAGCTGCATGAACATCTAGGGTTGCTCTTAGCTCTTTAATGAATGTGAGCATGACCAAACCATTCAATACCGCAACACCTGATAAAGCGATAAACCCGACTCCAGCAGACATAGAAAGCGGAATATCTCTCAGCCACAAAGCGACTAATCCACCAGATAAAGCGAAAGGAACTCCGCTAAATACAAGTAAGCTGTCTTTAAAATTACTAAATACCGCCATCAGCAATACAAAGATCATGATGAGCGCCATCGGTACAACGATTTGCATTCTTGCAGTGGCAGAAGCAAGATTCTCAAACTGTCCTCCATAACCCAACCAATAACCGCTAGGTAGCTTTTGCTGCGCCAGTTTGCTTTGCATCTCTTGTACAAAAGACCCAAGGTCACGATCACGCACATTTGCCGTCACAATCACTCGGCGTTTGCCATTTTCACGGCTCACTTGAGCAAGGCCCAGAATATTTTCAACCTTGGCAACGTCTTGTAACTGGATCAGACCGCCGTTTGGTAAGCGAATCGGTAATTGTGCTAGCTGCTGAGGCGTACGCATGTTTTCCTGTAAGCGAATCACGAAATCGAAACGTCTATCGCCCTGTAAAATTTGCCCTACACTCTGTCCTCCAATACTCGCAGCGACAATATCCTGAATAGACTTGACTGATAATCCATATTGAGCCGCTAGTGCATGATTAACATCTACATTAAGTAATGGCAAACCATCGGTCTGTTCGACTTTGACTTCACTAGCACCTGGAATGCTACGTAGCTGTTGGGCTATTTTTTCTGCTTCCTGATTGAGGACTTGCATATCATCCCCAAAAACTTTCACCCCGATATCACTACGGACACCTGAAATGAGTTCATTAAAACGTAGTTCGATGGGTTGCGAGAATTCACTGTTATTACCAGGAATCTGATTCACGAATTGCAGCATTCTGGTACGCAATTCATCTACCGTTTCCTTCTGATTAGGCCATTGATCATGTGGCTTTAGTAAAACAACACCATCGGAAATATTAGGAGGCATGACATCGGTAGCAACCTCGGCTGTTCCTGTTCTTGCAAAAATAGCCTTAATTTCAGGAAAAGCTTTGAGTAACTGCTTTTCTACGGTCTCTTGAATCCTAAGTGATTCCTCTATACCAGTACTTGGCGCACGCATGAGTTGCAAGGCAAAATCCCCCTCACTGAGTTGAGGCGCAAACTCACTACCTACTCTTGTTGCAATTGCACCAGTAAGAATCAAGATGCTGACTGCTGCCGTTACAACAACATATCGGAAAGCATAAGCTTTATCGAGTAAGCCTGCATAACCTTTTTTCAGCATCATCATCCAGCGGCTTTCTTTTTCCTTCACTTCACCCGTAACAAACAGAGCTACTGCTGCTGGCACAAAGGTCACAGATAAAATAATTGCTCCTAATAATGCTAGGACAACGGTCATTGCCATAGGATGAAACATCTTTGCTTCAACGCCTGCTAAAGCAAAAATTGGTAGGTACACGACCATAATGATGATCTGACCAAATATTAATGGTCGGCGTGCCTGTTTAGCCGCTAGAAAGACCTCAGTGAAACGTTCGGAACGTGTTAATAAGCGACCTTTTAAATGCTGCGCTTCAGCTAAACGCCGAATACAGTTTTCAACAATAACAACGGCCCCATCAACAATGATCCCGAAGTCCAAAGCACCCAAACTCATCAGGTTGGCACTGATTTTTTGTTCCGCCATACCTGTTAAGGTAAAAAGCATTGCCAATGGGATAATACAAGCAGTGATTAAAGCGGCGCGAAAGTTTCCTAAAAAAATAAAAAGGATAACGATGACTAAAATCGCCCCTTCAATCAAATTTTTAGCTACTGTTTTAATCGCTTTATCTACGAGGCTACTACGATCATAGACTGTTTCAATCACCACGCCCTGAGGGAGTGATCTTTGAATTTCCTGAACTTTGTCGTCAATCGCCTTAGCAATAGTTTTACTGTTTTCACCCATCATCATCATGGCGATACCTAAAACAGTTTCCTGTCCATTATAGGTAGCACCACCTGTACGCAAATCATGACCAATCGATACTGACGCTACATCCGCAACCCGTATAGGTAAACCGTTTTTAGTGGCGACCGTAACATTCTGGATATCTTGTATCGATGTCAGCATACCCGGAACACGAACTGTGAGTTGCTGACCATTCTCTTCAATAAATCCAGCACCGCGGTTTTCATTATTATTTTGAAGCGCATCCTGTAAGTCGGTGAGTGGAATTTGCAACTGTTGTAACCGTGTCAGATCTGGAGAGACCACATAGGTTTTGTTATATCCACCAATGCTATTAACCTCGGCTACCCCTTGTACACGTTGTAACTGGGGCCGAATAATCCAGTCTTGAATTTCACGCAGGTCCATCGCGCTATAAGCTGAACCATCTGCTTTTTTAGCATTTGGCTCTGCTTTTACCACCCATTGATAAATCTCACCGAGTCCAGTCGAAATTGGAGACATTTGCGGATCAATGCTATCTGGTAAAGCACTCTTAGCTTCTTGTAAACGTTGGTTAATCAGCTGTCTTGCCCAGTAAATGTCAGTACCATCTTTAAAGATAATCGTGACCTGAGAAAGACCATATCTGGAAATTGAACGAGTCTGTTCCAGATTGGGAATACCAGACATGGCATTTTCAATCGGATAAGTAATTCTTTGCTCAACTTCAGGTGCTGTAAAACCATTGGCCTGACTATTGATCTGCACCTGTACATTGGTGATATCAGGCACGGCATCAATTGAAAGTTTTTGGTAGCTATAAATTCCGACACCAATCCAAGCAATAACAAACATCATGACCCAAATGGCGTTGTTAATTGAAAACTGAATGATCCGATCAAACAAACCTTCAGCCTCTGGCAAATCAGGTTTATTAATGTCCATGCTCAGCCTCCCCTTTTTCAAGTTCGGACTTAAGCAAGAAACTACCTTGAGTCACATATTGCTGTTTTTCAGTAATTCCTGATTTAACTTCTACCCATTGTGCATCTGAAGAATAATTGCCTAACTCAACGGCAACAGGGGCAAAATGAATTTTGTCCTTCTCCTGTTTTGCAATAAAGACGACATTCTTTCCATCAATCTGTTGTATCGCTGTCTTGTTAACCCGTAATACAGTCGCTGCATTATTTTGTTT
This sequence comes from Acinetobacter sp. 22512, assembly GCF_052044755.1. Lineage (NCBI taxonomy): Bacteria > Pseudomonadati > Pseudomonadota > Gammaproteobacteria > Moraxellales > Moraxellaceae > Acinetobacter > Acinetobacter sp. 22512. Next base: position 88,426 of record NZ_JBQENP010000002.1, read on the forward strand.
CAGTAACACATTGACCATTAAGTTAGGGCGTAATTCTTTTGAAGGTGTTAGTACCTTGGCACGAACCTGTAAACGACCAGTTTGAGTATCTGCTTCTGAAGTTAGGCTTTGCACCTGCGCTTTAAAAATATTGTTCGTTTGCAACGATTTAAATTCAATTTCCTGATTAGGCTGAATATTGGTATTTGCACTTGGTAGCACAAACTCGACCCATAACTGATCCAGGCGATCAATAACAAATAATTGTTTTTCAGGACCAATTTGCTCACCAATGACAATATCTTTATTACTGATTACACCACTTAAAGGTGCTGTTAAAACATATCGGCCTTTACTTGAGCGATTCGCTCCCAATGCAGATAAACGGCTATTTGCAGCTTGTACCTGAATTTGCGATTGACGATATGCATTGTAAGCGCGCTGGTAATCTTGACGTGCTGAAACCCCTTGTTCCCACAATTGTTTTTCACGTTGATAATCTTGCTGGGCTAATGTCAGTGCTTCTTGCGCCATGCTTAAGTTAGCTTGTTGATCGACCAAATCAGGTACAAATAAAGTCGCAAGCGCCTGACCCTTTTCAACTTGTTGTCCCAACGCAACATTTACGCTATCTACACGTGCTGAAAACGTTGAAGAGACATGTGCTTGCTGGTCTGTATTTACAACGAGTTTGGCCGGATAAGAGAGGCTCTGTTCAACTTCTCCACGTCCTACTTGCTCTAACTTCACTCCATATTCAACCAGTTGCTTAGAAGTCAGGTTTAAACTTCCTTCCTCTTTTTCAGATTCTTCATGACCAGCTTCACCCTCTGCATGCGCTTCTTCACCTTCATCAGTATTAGGCTGTTTTTTTCCAGAGAAAAATAACCAAGTACTTAAAGTAAGGCAGACAATCAGCAGCAAAATAGCAATAAGCCATTGGTTTTTCATTTTTTTAACTGACATTACTCTGCCCCTCCAACTATCGGCAAGTTATAGGTGTCTTGCCATAAATTTTGATTAATTTGATTTAATGCATCTCCAGACATCACCATATTTGGATCGATCCCGAGAGCTAAACTTTCCGCCTCAATTGCTTTTTGCCAAGCAGATTTAAGGAGTTGAACTTTCTTCAAACGTTGTTCTTGTAATTGAAGGGTAGATTGCTGAACATCGGTAATTGCAAATTTACCGACTTTAAAGCCAAGCAGCATTTTCTCTTGTACCGTCTCTGATAAAGGGATTTGCTGCTCATTCATTAAATTATATTGCTGCTTTAAACCCGCTAACTCGTACTGTAGAGTACGAATAGAATTCTCGCTTTGCTTTTTATAAAAGCTTTGCTGCTGGTCAATTAAATCGAGTTTGCTTTGTGCAACTCTTAGGGCATATTGCTGGCGATTAAAAATGTTTAAAGGAACCGCTATACCTACTCGGATCTGATTTTCGGTACTGCTCGTTTCTACGGTTTTACTACGAACCACGCCCATATTTACAGTAGGCGTAGGCCGATTTTTTGCCTTTAAATAATTAATTTCAGAATTTTGTTGCATTGCTTGAAGCCGCAGGGACTGTTCTAACAAATTCTGTTTTAAGTATTGATCGATATCACCTTCATTTTTTAAAGGCCACGCACTTTTTATATCTGGACGTAACGTGAAGTTATCTTCTGTCTCACCCCATAAGTTAGCCAATTTTCTTTTAGCACTACTCAGTGATAATTCAACTTCCTGATATAAACGCTGATTTTCAACATGCGTCATGAGAGTTCGATCTAAATCAACCTGAGCAATACTGCCTGCCTGAAAGCGTAAGCGGGTAGCATCAAGAAGATTTTTACTCGTTCTTAACTGGGCTTTAGCAACTTCATGTTCAAGCTCTAAAATAGATACTTGTGACCATAAATATTTTACCGCCAGCTTCAGTTGAGCCTGATATAAAACCTGATTTAACTCAACTTGATTTTGCTGAACACTTGCCAGTTTTTTTGCTGCAGAACGTACACCAAAAATATCTAGTTTTTGCGAGATCCCAAGTTCTAATTCCTGATCTTTTCCAGATTTAAAACCCGTTTGCTGTACAGAAACCGTCGGATTTTCCCATAGCTGGCTCTGTTTGATATTGCTCGCGGCGATATCTTGTTGAGTTTGCCAAATTCCTGTTTGAGTCTGAAACTGCTTAACCTGATCGAGCACCTGTTCAAACGTTAAAACATTCTGTACACGCTGTGGTTGTGTATTCTCAGCAAGGTTCTGATTTGAACTGGCTGCGTTTGTTACGACACCAGTTGAAAGTGCAACAGCAACAACTAATGATTTAAATACCCAAGATGTACTCAGACTAACGAAACTTTTTTCGTATAAAAAAATAGACATAAAATAACCCTATGAAATAAATAATATTTCTGGTGGGCTAATTTTCGGCTACCCCACCTATAGCAGGGTTAAAACAGGAGGCGGGTCTTGTTTAGAGATATGAGGGGACTTATAAGAATTGGACCAATAATATTGTTGTTTTGGCTCAGATGACTGTATTAACGGTGAAACAAGTTTTTCTTGTGCTTCTACAATCACAACATGAAAACATGAAGGCAAATGGTCATGATGATCGGACAAGTTTAAGGGAGCTTTATGAGTCCCTACGATATCTGTCTTTTCCGTATGGCTATGCTGTGAAGCTTCATAACTCAACGCTGCATGATGACCAAAATGATGTAATGCCTTTTCCTGATTTTCATGGGCGCAAAATGCCGCTGCCACATTCCATAAACTTTGGAATATAAGCAAACAGAATAAGACGGACATGAAAAGTGCAGAACGTGGCAACAGCACACCATTAAACTAAGAAGTTGAACAAAGCCACTATAGCAGGCAGTGGGCATGTAATAAAATTACATCTATAAGTAGCAGTATAGAAACGATTCTAATCTCGCCTGAGTAAAGATAAGAATAAATCATTAAAAATCTCTATCTTTACTCATAGGAAACTAATTATTAAGTAATTAGTTTCCTACAAAAGAAATTATTTACGCTTACAAGTTAAATGAGGGTTCTTACTTTCTTCAGCTTTAGCTTTTGTTTCTTGCTGAGACTTAATATTCTTTTCGAGGAATATTAACCCTCCATCAGCATGAGCCAAACTTGTTGAAAGAAGTAAAACCATCAAAACCGATTTTGTATTTAGTTTAATAGACATAATAATCACCAGATCTAAATATTCATAATTTATTTAAGGACTTAGCCCAGAAATAAAATTAATTTTTCGCATACCTTAGTTAATCAATTCAGGACAAATCTTCTGAGTCTCTAAGAAGCATGCGGATATACTTTCATTTCATTTTTAGAACCAACTAAATAATGAAGGGAGAACACCGTGCAGTCGCAACTCATCAAAAAGTTGGACTAAGGCCGCAACCCAGATAAACCACACCACCTGCGTCAAAAAAATACGGAAATGCTTCGGTGAAACCTGATAGAACTCAGGCTCTTTAAAATTTTTGAAACTTGGTAAAAAGCGTGGAATTGTCTTTATATAATCTGAATATGCAGTTCCATATTTTTCACTCAGGAATGCTTCTTCTTGGCGTATAACAAAATGGTAGTAACAGAGAAAATAAAGCGTGAATACTATTGGAAAGATAAACGTCTCTGTAATCAACATGATCCCGACTCCACCCAGATAACTAAACAGATAGAGTGGATTTCTACATAAAGAATAGGGACCGTCTGTCACCAACTTGGCATTCTTAAATCCGGAAATGTAAAGACTGCACCATATTCTTCCCATTACTCCGATGCCCACAAAAAACCATCCAAAGAACCATAAAATATGTTCTATAAATGCCGCTTGGAAATGCCATTTACTAAAACTTAAAGCAAGAATAATAGCTAAAATCAGCCCAATCACTCGGGAGCTCACAGTTCTAACACGGGGGGAAAATAAAATATTCATTTCCATAAACCTCCATCACTGTGAATCATCAGAGATGAGATAACCGACTCATTAAAATGATATTTTTGTTTTCCCGAAAGATTTGACAGAACCTTATATCCCGCCTTGTCATTAACATAAAGACGTGAATGTTTAAGCGAGTAATCTACATAGAAGATTGCTGCGCTTTGTTTGCACATATAATTAAGCATAAAATAACCCTTTGAAATAAATAAATTTCTGGTGGGTTATTTTTCGGCTACCCCACCTATAGCAGGGTTAAGACAGGAGGGGGATTTAAAGAGCCAAGATACGGAGACTGATAAGAATTAGACCAGTAATAGATTTGTGAAAGCTCATGTACACGCACAAAAGGTTCTTGAGCTTGTTGTGCATTTTCAGTCATCACTACATGAAAACATGAAGGTAAATGATCGTGATGATCTTGCCAGCTTAATAGAGCATTATCAGAATTTTCTACAATACCCACATGTTCAGTCTGCATATGGTCTGAAGATTGATATACATTTAAATCTGCATGATGACCGAAATGTTGTAATGCCATTTCCTGATTTTTATGCACGCAAAATGCCGCTGCAACATTCCATAAGCTTTGGAATATAAGCAAACTAAACAAGACGGACATAAAAACTGTAGAACGTGGCAACGGTACACCATGACAGTAAATTGCACAAAGTCACTATAGCAAGCGATACCAATGTAATAAAATTACAAAATGATTTTTGGTTAATTTATCGCTGTTTTAAAAAAGTTTTTTCTTTAGAAAAATTAATTTCCTGTTTTGAGTTCCTGCAATGTATAAACTATTTTCTACTCTACTTGTTGTCGTCTGTTTAAATTTGAGTGCTTGTGCCACGACATTACTTTCAGAAGCCTTACCTGACGAAACCACAAGAACCGAGAAAATCTTTTTAGCAAAAGATCAAATCATTGCTTTAGGACAAGCTGTTCAAAACCAGCAAGAACAAGGGATCATTTTTGTAGGCCAAGATTTTAGTTACTTAATGACCGAGGGAAGCGCTGAGCTATCAAAACTTCTTCATGCAATCCCAGCAGATCAGCGAAGTCTGACCAATCCGTCCCCACTGGTACTGACCATGGATGACCCAAATCATTTTCATGGAGAACTTCAATTCCTATATAAAACTCCTCTATTCGCTCTTTCTGAACAACAAAAAGAAAATTTAAAAAAACCTAGGATTTAAAAATCATTTTGTTGTGATAGAAAATCAAAAAGATGTTTTATATCCTTACGCTTTTCTTAGCTTTAAAGGACAAATATATAAAGCTCCAGACATACAAAAAATTCAACAAACTCTTCCCATTCCTTATCCTATCGCCTTACACCAAAAAGATGAAATAACAAAGAAACATCCGTTTAAACGTGTAACTCGTATGGCACTTTATCCGTTAGCGATGGCATTTGATGTGGTCACGGTGGCCCCTTCTCTGATCTGGGCAGACTTACGAGGTGACTTTACAAGATAGAAGTCCCTAGGCAAAACTAATTAACTAGCTCTTAAGCTGGTTTTGTTTAAAGAAATTTCTTTTGTTTGATATTTATAAATTTTCTCAAAAGTCTTTTGCGTTAAATAATAGCTATTTTTTAATTTTAAAAGCTCTAATTTCCCTTAAGAATGCCACTATTCTCATAGTAGTTTCACTTAGCGTAAAAACACGTGTAACTTTTATGTAAGCCAAAACTTCATTATTTTTCATCCAAATGCGCTATATCACATTTACAAAAAAAAACATAATATTTCAATATAAGGGACTAGCTTAAAAGTGTGAGTCAATTCAATTAAATTGAGGAACAAGGGAGACTATCATGAATATGAAATCAATCAAGTATAGGCTTAATCACTTGTTTGCTTTTGAAAACTTACCTTCTGATATGCATTCACAAGCAGTTGATGAAATTGAACAGGGTTTACGCTTTGAGGAACTGGCCGAGCAAGACCATGAACGTATGCAAAACTGGTTAGATGTAACTCCTAACGACCGAAATGCTATGTGGTGCTACCTACGAGCAGCTTTACGTGGTAGCTCTGACGCTTCTTTTAAGCTTGGTATCGGTTATATAAATGGTCAATTTGGATTAGATAAAAATTATCGTGAAGCTGAAAAATGGCTACAAAAAGCAGCAAGTCAGGGACATCCCGATGCTGAACGCTGCTTACAAGAAGCGTTTAGCAAGCTCGCATTTTCTTAAAATAAAAAACCAGCCCTTAGGCTGGTTTTTTAAATTAACAGAGATTATCCGCTAATTTTTTTGTATTTAGTACGTTTTTGAACAGCGTCTTCACCTAAACGTGACTGACGGTATGCTTCATATTCTGCATAGTTACCTGTGTAGAATTCTGGCTGTTCATTTTCGAATGACAAGATGTGTGTCGCGATACGGTCAAGGAACCAACGGTCATGCGATACCACCATTACCGTACCTGGGAATACAAGAATTGCATCCTCAAGCGCACGTAAAGTTTCAATATCCAAGTCGTTTGATGGCTCATCCAGTAAGATAACGTTTGCACCTTGCTGTAAAATTTTCGCAAGTTGTAAACGGTTACGCTCACCACCAGACAATTCGCCTACGCGTTTTTGCTGGTCTTGGCCTTTAAAGTTAAAGCGGCCGATATAAGCACGTGAAGCAATTTCATAATCGCCCACTTTCAAGATATCTAAACCACCAGACACTTCTTCCCAAACAGTTTTGTTATTGTCTAGAGTGTCGCGAATCTGCCCTACGTAAGCCACTTTAACTGACTCACCTAAAGTCACAGTACCTGTATCAGGTTGCTGTTCGCCAGTCATCATACGGAATAATGTTGTTTTACCCGCACCGTTTGGACCAACGATACCTACAATTGCTGTTGGAGGTACAGTAAACGATAAGTTTTCGTACAATACACGGCCGTCAAATGATTTGCTGATACCTTCCACTTCCACAACTTTATTACCCAAACGAGGGCCAGGTGGAATGTAGATTTCAGACGTTTCATTACGTTGCTGGAATTCTTTAGAGTTAAGCTCTTCAAAACGCTCCATACGCGCTTTGTTTTTCTTTTGCTGACCTTTCGCATTTGAACGAACCCATTCAAGTTCTTTTTTCAATGCCTTAGCAAAAGATTCTTCTTGTTTCTGCTCTTGTTCTAAACGAGCATTTTTTTGCTCTAACCAAGAAGAATAGTTACCTTGGTAAGGAATACCATGCCCACGGTCAAGCTCCAAGATCCACTCGGCAACGTTATCCAAGAAATAACGGTCATGCGTAATCGCAACGATTGTGCCAGGGAAATCTTTCAAGAAGCGCTCTAACCAAGAAACAGATTCTGCATCTAAATGGTTCGTTGGTTCGTCAAGAAGCAACATGTCTGGCTTCGAAAGCAATAAACGGCAAAGTGCTACACGACGGCGTTCACCACCTGAAAGCTTAGTTACGTCTGCATCCCAAGCTGGAAGGTTCAAGGCATCTGCCGCGATTTCAAGCTGGTTATTTAAGTTATGTGCATCCCAAGCATGGATAATTGATTCTAATTTTTCCTGCTCTTTTGCAAGTGCATCAAAATCTGCATCCGGATCTGCATATTCTGCAAAAACCTGATCAAGGCGCTCTAATGCATCTAAAGCTTCACGCACGCCATCTTCAACGTTACCACGAACGTCTTTAGTCGGATCAAGAGGTGGCTCTTGCTCTAAATAGCCGATTTTAATTCCAGGTTGTGCACGAGCTTCACCAGAGAAATCTTTATCTACGCCAGCCATAATACGAAGCAAGGTAGATTTACCTGCACCGTTCAAACCGAGTACACCAATTTTGGCACCCGGGAAAAATGATAAAGAGATGTCTTTTAAGATTTCGCGCTTTGGCGGAACCATCTTAGACACTCGGTTCATCGTATAAATATATTGGGCCACGCAGGACTCCTCAATTGAAAAACCAATACATCGCATAAGCGATAAATAATCGCGCGTATTATACGCTGAAAACCTCGATGACTTGAAGTTATGATTTCCATCGTACGGATTTATCAAACAATTTTCTTTTTCAATAAGTTGCAAAATGTTTATGGATAAGATTTATACAACGTTTCAGCGTATATTTTTCTATCTATATTCCTAAAATTAGAAAACAAACCAGAATTTCTGCAATTTTCTATTTAACTTTTAAGCTAGACTCGCTCAATATTTAACTCACGAAGATGAAGTAATCATGACTTATAAAGATGAAACCTTAGCAATTCATGCTGGCTATTCACCCGAAGCGACAACAAAAGCCGTTGCGGTCCCTATTTATCAAACAACTTCGTATGCATTTGATAATACACAGCACGGTGCCGACCTTTTCGATTTAAAAGTTCAGGGCAATATTTATACTCGCATTATGAACCCGACCACTGCTGTGCTTGAGCAACGCCTTGCTGCTCTCGAAGGCGGAATTGGTGCTTTAGCCTTGGCTTCTGGAATGGCAGCGATTACCTATGCTGTCCAAACGATTTCAGAAGCGGGAGACAACATTGCCTCCGTCTCAACTCTATATGGCGGAACTTATAATTTATTTGCCCACACCTTACCAAAACAAGGCATTGAAGTTCGCTTTTTTGATTATCAACAGCCGGAAAGCTTACGTAACTTAATTGATGATAAAACTAAACTTGTTTTTGTTGAGTCAATTGGGAACCCACTCGGAAATATTATCGATTTAGAAGCAATTTCAAAAATTGCACATGAATATGGCGTACCTGTCATCGTTGATAATACTGTTGCTACCCCTGCCTTATTAAAACCATTTCAATATGGCGCCGATATCGTTATCCATTCGCTTACGAAATATATTGGTGGACACGGTAATAGCATTGGTGGCGCGATTATCGATAGCGGTAAATTCCCTTGGGGTAAATATCCAGAGCGTTTTAAAGTTTTGAACACGCCAGACCCAAGTTATCACGGCGTTAATTATGTTGAGGCATTAGGCGAGGCTGCCTATATAGCACGAGCTCGCGTTGTACCATTGCGTAATACAGGCGCGGCAATTAGCCCGCTCAGTGTCTTCTTGATTTTACAAGGCCTCGAAACTCTAAATCTCCGCATGGAGCGTCATACTGAAAATGCGCAAAAAATTGCAGAGTATTTACAGACCCATCCAAGAGTAAAATGGGTGAATTACGCAGGTTTAAAAGATCATCCGCAGCACCAGCTTGCTCAAAAATATGTAAAAGGTAAACCTTCTGCAATTTTATCTTTCGGTGTACAAGATGGGCGTGAAGGAGGTACTCGATTCATTGATGCACTTCAGCTATTTACTCGTCTTGTAAACATTGGTGATGCGAAAAGTTTGGCTTGCCACCCTGCAACTACGACTCACCGTCAGCTCAATGAACAAGAGCTTAAATCTGCTGGCGTAAGTGAAGATATGGTTCGTCTTTCCATTGGAATTGAGCATATTGATGACTTAATTGCCGATTTAGAACAAGCACTTTCAGCTGTATAACTTTTAAACTATTTATCAAGCCTCTGGAAATAGAGGCTTTTTTCATTTTCTTGTTCATTTTATAACTAAAATAATTAATGGATTAAGATACTATTTTAGAGTTTTTACTCTAAATAAATTGTTAAATTTCATATATTTACAGGCTAGACAATTTTTAAACATCTATTAAGATAAAGACAATATTTATGAGTTCATCTGGATGAATCTACGGTTGTAAAAAATAAAAATTACATACCGGAATAAATAGTCCCTGCCCCTACTTAGGTAAAATGCTGTGAATAAAAAATTAGAAGCTCTGTTCCAGGAAAAGGTACAAGATAAAGTCATTTTAGTGACAGGCGCCTCGAGTGGAATCGGATTAACGATTTCAAACAAACTTGCTGATGCTGGAGCCCATGTTTTACTGGTTGCCCGTACTCAAGAAACTTTAGAAGAAGTAAAAGCAGATATCGAAAAACGTGGTGGTAAGGCATCAATTTTCCCATGTGATCTCAACGATATGGAAATGATTGACCAAGTTTCTAAAGAAATTTTAGCAACTGTGGATCACATTGATATTTTAATTAATAACGCAGGTCGCTCTATTCGCCGTGCTGTACATGAGTCTTATGATCGTTTTCATGACTTTGAACGCACGATGCAATTAAATTATTTTGGCGCGGTTCGCCTAGTTCTCAATATCTTGCCGCATATGATTCAGCGCAAAGACGGACAAATCATTAATATTAGCTCGATTGGTGTTTTAGCAAACGCTACTCGCTTCTCTGCATATGTCGCATCTAAAGCAGCTCTTGATGCATTTAGCCGCTGTCTATCTGCCGAAGTTCATGCACACAAAATCGCAATTACTTCAATTTATATGCCATTGGTTCGTACCCCAATGATTGCACCAACTAAAATTTATAAATATGTTCCAACCCTTTCACCTGAGCAGGCTGCTGACTTAATTGCTTATGCAATTGTAAAACGTCCAAAACGTATGGCAACCAACTTAGGTCGCTTAGCTTCAATGACTTATTCTGTAGCGCCAGGCATCAATAATATGTTTATGTCGATTGGTTTCCGTTTATTCCCAAGTTCAGATGCAGCGAAGGGACAAAAAACTGAGAAATTAAACTGGGCACAAAAAGCTTATGCACGTATTTTCCCTGGTGAACACTGGTAATTTTGAGTTAAACGCATAACGAATAAAAAGCGCCTTAACTAAGGCGCTTTTTTTAACTAAAGGACTGATCAATCAAGAAACTGAACGTGCCCTGTTTTTACATCATAAATTGCACCCACAACTACGATCTCACCTCGATCAACCATATCTTTAAGCACACTGCTGTTATTAATAATGTACTGGATATTGTAATGAACGTTCATTGCTGTCACTTGGCTAATAAAAGCATTACCTAATTCACGTGGTTGCATAATGTCATATACGCTATCAACCGAATGCATTAATGGTCCAAGCACATATTGAATGTGTGGCATTTCCTTCACATCAGACACTTGCTTTTGCTCTAAACGCAATTGACATGCACTTGTTACCGCACCGCAATCGGTATGTCCTAAAACAACGATGACTTTAGAACCTTTGGCCTGACATGCAAACTCAAGTGAACCCAATACTTTTTGCCCAGCAATATTACCTGCAATTCGTAAGCTAAACAGATCACCAATACCCACATCAAAAATCATTTCGGTAGGGGCACGTGAGTCCATACACCCAAGGACTGCTGCAATCGGATGTTGCCCTTCATCTGCAGTCACACGAATTTGTCGGTAAATATCTCGTTGTAGACGTTCATTTTTTACAAAACGTTCGTTCCCTTCTTTAAGTAGGTTAACGACCTGTTGTGGACTCAGCTTTTGTTGCAAATCATGTGTACTAATATCAATATCAAGTACCGCATCATCAACATCTTGATAGTGCTGCTTAAACCCGACCAGTTTAAGATTTACTTGGCGTTTAATAGCCGTTTCACTTTGATAATCTTGAATAACTTGATAGATATCAGGATCGATCGAATCACATTGAGTTGCATCAATAATGAGTTGTTGATGTTTATGTACGTGTTCTAATGCCGAAATAAGCGCAGAACGATTAAGAAAGGTGACTTGAGAAGGAAGCTCAATACGAGTCACTACGCCATGCAAACGCTTCTCTCTATAAACACGAATACCTTTATTAAAATTGCCATAAAGAATAAAAGCACTACTGGTGAACAGACCAATTAAAATTCCCATTAAAAGATCGGTCAGCAAAATTGCAACTAAGGTAATAATAAAAGGTAAAAACTGTTTCCAACCTTTTTGATAAAGCTGTTTAAATAGTTTTGGATGAGTAAGCTTAAAGCCTGTGACAATAAGGATCGCGGCCAATGCAGACAAAGGAATCATGTTCATCAATGGCACAAAGAACAAAACCGCCAACAGCAACAATATCCCATGAATAATGGTAGAGCATTTACTACGCGCACCTGTATTCGCATTCACCGAACTTCGCACAATCACGGAAGTGACGGGCATACCACCTATTAAGCCCGAAACGATATTCCCTGTGCCTTGTGCCCAAAGTTCACGGTTCGGCGGAGAAGAACGTTTTTGAGGATCGATTTTATCTGCTGCCTCTAAATTCAATAACGTTTCTAAAGATGCAACGACAGCCAGAGTAATTGCCCCTGTGTAAATCATAGGCTCAGCTAAATAGCTAAAATCAGGGAAAATTAATACTTCTTCGGGAGCTTTTAATATATTCGGCAATTGAATGAGGTTATCAATTTGCACTGCCCATGCAGAACCCATACTCACCAAAATAAAATTTAAAACTGCTGCTAGTACAACCGCAATCAAAGCAGAAGGTAAAGCTAGTTTTTTAAGTGGACTGCTATCCCACGCTAAAATTAAAAATAAACTGAGTAAGCCAATAAGCGCTGCGCCTCCATCAAAACGTTGAAGGAATGCATCAGGTGTTGAAGTCCAAACTTGTTTCCATGAAAAATCAGAAAGTCCGAACAGATAAGGCAATTGCGTGGCAATCAGGATCACGCCAATAGCAGCTAATAACCCTAAAATGACATTATTTGGAATAAAGTTCGCAAAAAAACCTAACTTAAATAATCCAAATAGAATTTGTAGAACACCGGCAAAAATAATACATAATAAAAAGGCGGCATAATTGCCGCCTAATTGTTCTAACTGTACAAGGATGACAGCAGTCAGCCCTGCCGCTGGGCCTGCAACGCTAATGTGAGAACCACTTAGTAAACCCACAATAATGCCGCCCACAATACCTGCAATAATACCAGAGATGATGGGAGCACCTGAGGCTAAAGCAATACCCAAACACAGCGGTAATGCCACGAGGAATACGACAACTCCGGACAAGAGGTCTTTTAAATGAAATCTATTTTTCAGGTTTAAAACCGACATAAAACAACCATTTATAATATAAAGAAATAAGCAAAGTTGTACTATTACAGCCTGAAAGTGAGTAAATGCTTCAAGGCTGGGTTGATGATGTCTAACAACTGAATATCATTAAAGTTTAGTTATGCTATAACGTTGTGTATTTAATTGTGTATTTAACAACGATTTGTTGATCTTAAGATTCACCTCATCTTTACAACTGTTTTTTTCTTATTTTGCTTTTATATAATTATTTAAAACATAATATTTAACCCATAAAAAGGCCTCCAATTGGAGGCCTTTTTTAAACTAAAAATTCTTATTTAGAACCTTTAATTCCTGCTTGTAATAACAATGCACCTAAACCACCAATCTTTTGTTCTTGTGGCTTGTCTTGCTTGCTACGCTGAGGACGTTCAGCTTGATCTTTACGCGGTTGAGGACGTTTACCTTGAGGCTTACGCTCAAAACGCTGTTCTGTATTTTGTTCACGGCGTGTTGGGCGCTGCGCTTTTACAGGTGCAGAACCTTCAGCACGCATACTTAAGTTCACGCGGTTACGTTCAACATCAACCTGCATAACACGCACTTGTACGATCTGACCTGGTTTTACAACTTTATGCGGATCAGAAACGAACTCATTCGCTAACTCAGAAATATGAACTAAACCATCTTGATGTACACCAATATCAACGAAAGCACCAAAGTTTGTGACATTAGTGATCACACCCTCAAGTTGCATACCTTCAGTTAATTGGCCCACTTCAGTAATATCTTCGCGGAATTTAGCAGTACGGAACTCTGGACGCGGGTCACGACCCGGTTTTTCAAGTTCAGCTAATACATCTTGTACTGTTGGCAAACCAAATTTGTCATCAACAAATTCATCAGCTTTTACTTGGCGAATGATTTCGGTATTACCAATGATGTCTTTCACAGTTGTCGCTTTTGCTGCAACAATTTTCTCAACAAGACCATAACTCTCAGGGTGAACAGCAGAAGCATCTAAAGGTTCAGAACCATTTTGGATACGTAAGAAACCAGCCGCTTGTTCAAAAGTACGCTCGCCTAAACGTGGTACACTTTTTAAAGCTTGACGGTTATCAAAACGACCATGCTCTTTACGGTATTCAACAATTTGCTGAGCAATCGCTTTGTTTAAACCCGCAATGTAAGCCAAGATTGCTGGTGACGCCGTATTTACATCAACACCAACAGCATTCACACAGTCTTCGACTACAGCGTCAAGCGTTTTAGCCAAACCAGTTTGGTTTACATCGTGTTGATATTGACCTACACCAATTGATTTCGGATCAATCTTAACAAGTTCAGCAAGTGGATCTTGTAAACGGCGAGCAATCGACACTGCACCACGAATTGAAACATCAAGCTCTGGAAGTTCTGCCGCAGCAAGTTCACTTGCAGAGTAAACAGATGCACCCGCTTCACTTACAGTCACACGTGTTAATTTGAGGTCGGTGTTTGCAGCCATCATTTCAGCCACTACAGCTTCTGTTTCACGGCTAGCAGTACCATTACCAATAGCAATAAGCTCTACATTATATTCACGGCATAGACGTGCAAGTTCAGCAATAGAGCCTTCTTTATCTTCTTTAGGCGCGAATGGATAGATCGTGCTATGAGCAAGTACATCACCTGCATCGCTTACTACCGCAAGTTTCACACCAGTACGAATACCAGGGTCAACACCTAAAGTAGTACGACCACCTGCTGGCGCTGATAATAATAAATGACGAAGATTTTCAGCAAATACCTGCATTGCTTCTGCTTCGGCAGTAAGTCGTTTCTCTGTTAGCAATGAATGCTCGATTTGAGGACGAACTTTACCCAACCAGAATAATTTTGCAGTTTGTTTTAAAAAATCTTGACGTGCTTGAGGTTGAATTTGCTCAAGGTTGTATTCAGTTTCAATACGCGCTAATGGTGCATCATCTTCACCATCAACTTTTAAACCTAATACATTTTCTTGACGACCACGTAACATCGCCAATAGACGGTGTGAAGGTAATTTGTTTAAACCTTCAGAAAATTCAAAGTAATCACGGAATTTTTTACCGACTTCTTTCTTTTCTTCAGAAGCAACAGTACTTTTTAAAACCGCAGTTTTTGCAAAAGTTGCTTTTAATTCTGTAGTAAGCGCAATATTTTGTGCCCAGTCATCAATCAGAATATGCTGGATCGCATCTAACTGACTTTCAACATCTGGATAGTCTTCATGACTAAAACCAGCCAATGCTTCTGTCGGGTCAACTTGTTCTGCAATAATTTTTTCAGCAATCGGTCCTAAACCTGCTTCTTTTGCTTTAAAAGACTTACTTGTACGCTTAGGACGATACGGTGCATAAATTTCTTCTAAAGCATTTTTTGTTTCGGCTGCATTCACCCGCGCCAACAAGTCATCATTCAATTTATTCTGTTCTTGCAATGACTGAATGACCTTTTCACGGCGCTCATATAAATCACGTAAATACGCTAAACGAGTATCTAATTGGCGTAACTGCGTATCATCTAAACCTTGTGTTACTTCTTTACGGTAACGGGCAATGAATGGAACACTGGCACCTTCGTCAATTAAGCGGATGGCAGCTTCTACTTGGTTTGGACGTACGGCAAGCTCACTTGCCAACTGCTGAACTAAGTCAGTCATCGTGTTTGATCCCACAAGGATAAAGTTTAAAAGCACTGATTATAAAGACCAAGCCCATAAAATCCACACTTGTTTGCGTATTCAAAACGTTTTTTTGTATTGACTCTGAATATTTATACTTTTTACGACTACTAGAGCACGTAAAAACAGTGGTTTAAGTATGAAAAAGTTAAGACTGAACCCTACCTTTTAATCTTTATAAAATATAAACGTACGACTTATGTCATGAACATGACAAAAAATTAATATAATTTATGAGAAAATGATCATATTGATACATAGCCCAGAAGATAAAAATTTGAGGTTGAGCACTACTTTATTCTTCTAATTTCTTATCTACTCAGTTTTTTTATCTTATTCAGCAATCAAAAGTCTATTATATTTATTTCAAATAACTGATTTGAAACAATTAGTTATTACTATTGAGTTATTATAAATTTATTGAAAATTTAACTATTTGTTGTTTTAGGTCGGTCTTTGCTAAATTATGGGCTTAAGATGTTGTTTTTTGGTTTCAAACCACCTTGAAAATTGTAATTTTGAGCAAATTGATACATAGTCTAAACAAGAACATCGGCATTATACTGAGGGCTTGTTGGCAATAAGCCTATCCGACCCAATAATATATAAATTATGACTTTAAAAGGGAGTACATCATGAGTTTAGTTGTACCTGCTGAACATCCTGAAACCGTACACAACGAAACGGATCGTGTCGAACGTATTTTAGTGGTCGATGACGATGTGCGTTTACGTACCCTATTGCAACGTTTTTTGGAAGATAAAGGCTTTGTTGTAAAAACTGCCCACGATGCTTCTCAAATGGACCGTTTATTACAACGTGAGTTATTTTCACTTATCGTACTCGACTTTATGTTACCGGTTGAAGATGGTTTAAGTATTTGTCGTCGTTTACGCCAATCAAATATTGATACGCCAATCATCATGTTAACAGCACGTGGTAGCGATTCAGACCGTATTGCCGGTCTTGAAGCTGGTGCAGATGACTACTTGCCAAAACCATTTAACCCAAATGAGCTTTTAGCACGTATCCGTGCAGTATTACGTCGCCAAGTTCGTGAAGTTCCGGGTGCACCAAGCCAACAAGTTGAAGTGGTTAGCTTTGGCCCATGGTCTTTAGACTTGTCTACCCGCACACTGACACGCGAAGGACAAATCGTTACCTTAACAACTGGCGAATTTGCCGTATTAAAAGCATTGGTACAACATCCACGTGAACCATTAACACGCGATAAATTGATGAACTTAGCGCGTGGCCGTGAATGGGGTGCAATGGAACGTTCAATTGACGTTCAAGTTTCTCGTTTACGTCGTTTAATTGAAGATAACCCTGCACGTGCACGTTACATCCAAACTGTATGGGGTGTCGGCTATGTGTTCGTTCCAGATGGTGCTGAATAAGCTTGAGATAAGATAGAGTGAGTTTAGAACCAATCGCCCCACAGAACTTTACCGATTACGTGACCTATTCAGAGCGTAAACGGACTCGATGGGAACGTTTTCTCGATAAAATAAAGCCACGTTCTGCTGCCATGCGTACCACTATTCTGGTACTGCTGGTGGTGTTCTTTAGCTTATTTATGTCGTTATGGTTCTTTTGGCGCACTCTTTATTTACCTGAAATTCAACAGCACGCCCGTTATCTTGCGGTCGAGCTTGAGCTCGTCAATAATCCTGATATACGAATTTTTCATCGTGAAAATGAAGTAGATATTGATGCGTGGTTGCGTAATCGAGTCGGTATTGAATACGTTACCAACCCCAAAGAATATCCAAGTGTCCGAGAAAAGGTCATTGCCGAGTTTTTTACCAATCACGTCGAAAAAAAGCTGGCAAATGAGATCGGGACTAAAGACGTTACCGTTTATTTCCAGTTTAAACCGAGCCCACGCATTTGGATTCAAACACCTGAAATGCATGGAAACTGGGTTCGAGAGCCTTTAAAAACCTATGCCAACTACAGTCCTGAACTTTTAGTGGGTTGGGTCGTGGGTGTTCCATTACTGTCGGCTATCATTATTTTAATTTTGGTTCGACAGATGAACCGCCCTCTGCGTCGTTTGCAGAATGCTGCCAATGAATACAGTAAATCCGGAACAGCGCCGTACCTTGATACCAACCACGGTCCACTAGAAATTCGTCAAGTAAACCAAGCCTTTAATCGTATGGTCTACACACTCGATCAGACTGAGCGTGAGCGACGTATTATGTTGGCAGGTATTTCACATGATTTACGCACTCCACTTACACGCATACGTTTAACAGCAGAGATGCTGCCTGATGAGTTTTTACGTGAAGGCTTGGTCTACGATGTAGATGACATGGATGCAATTCTTAATCAGTTCATTTCGTACATGCGCGATGGATCAGATGAGGAGTTGAAAGACACCAATATCAACATGCTTTTGCAAGAACTTGTTGTGCAATTTAAACCTCTCGATATTCAATTCGAGATGCAGGATGTACCTATTATTCCGGCACGTAGCCTTTCTTTAAAAAGATTGATTGCCAACTTGATTAATAATGCAAAACGCTATGGTGCTGAACCGATAGAGCTCAGTGCAAAAGTTGAAAATGAATGTATTTTAATTACCGTTGCTGATCATGGCGAAGGCATTCCTGCAGATCAAATTGAAGAGTTAATGCAACCTTTTGTTCGCGGAGACTCAGCAAGAACCATTCAAGGTAGTGGTCTTGGGCTGGCTATCGTTAAACGTATTGTTGATATTCATCATGGTGAGATTCAAATTCATAATCGTGAACAAGGTGGTTTAGAGGTTATTATTTCTTTACCAATCCCAAAACCGACTACCGAAGAAAATACTACGACGAATCCTTTGGAAAAAATAAAACAAACTTTAAGTGAGCGCTTTTAATTTGATCAATCAACAATTAAAAGCCTTGTTTTAATTACAAATAAAAGCAATAAAAATCAATTAAATAAAGACCATAAATATAATTTATACCATCATTTATTTACAAAATTAGACCTTAGCCTAACACCTATGCACTTTTCAATTTTTCATAGCTAAAATCCCGTATGTTTTGACAATATTGAGGATGTCCAATGTCTTTAAGTCGTATTCGCCTAGCTTCTCTTCATGACAAGGTCATCAGTGCTGAACAAGCTGCGCAATTCATCGAAAATGGAATGACTGTTGGTATGAGTGGTTTTACTCGCGCCGGTGAAGCTAAAGCTGTTCCACAAGCACTTGTAGAGCATGCAAAGAAAAATCCGTTAAAAATCACGTTAATTACGGGTGCTAGCTTAGGTAATGACTTAGACAAACAACTCACGGAAGCAGGTGTTTTATCTCGTCGTATGCCATTTCAGGTAGACAACACTTTACGTCGTGCGATTAACAACGGCGAAGTTATGTTTATTGACCAACACTTGTCAGAAACTGTTGAACAAATGCGTAACCAGCAGCTTAAACGTCCAGACGTTGCGGTGATTGAAGCAATTGCGATTACTGAAGATGGCGGTATTATTCCAACAACTTCGGTTGGTAACTCTGCAAGTTTCGCAATTTTTGCCGAAAAAGTTATTGTTGAAATCAACACCTCTTTAAGCGAAAGCTTTGAAGGTTTACACGACATCTATATTCCGACTTATCGTCCAACACGTACTCCAATTCCATTGACAAAAGTGGATGAGCGTATTGGTACAACAGCAATCCAAATTGATCCTGCAAAAATTGTAGGTATTGTATTTAACGATACACATGACTCACCGTCAACAGTAACTCCTCCAGATGATGAGACTCAAGGCATTGCAAACCACTTAATTGCTTTCTTTAATAAAGAAGTTGCAGAAGGTCGTTTACCGAAAAACCTTGGTCCATTACAAGCAGGAATTGGTTCTATTGCCAACGCTGTACTAACAGGTTTAAAAGATTCTGATTTTGAAGACCTCATCATGTACTCAGAAGTACTACAAGACTGTACTTTTGAACTCATTGATGCAGGCAAAATGAAATTTGCTTCTGGTAGCTCAATTACACTTTCTGCAAAATGTGGCGAAAAAGTTTTTGGCAATATCGAAGCTTACAAAGACAAATTAGTGCTTCGTCCACAAGAAATTTCTAACCATCCTGAATTAGTTCGTCGTTTAGGGATTATCGGCATTAACACTGCGCTTGAGTTTGATATTTACGGTAACGTGAACTCAACTCACGTGTGCGGCACTAAAATGATGAACGGTATTGGTGGTTCAGGTGACTTCGCTCGTAACGCCCACTTGGCGATCTTTGTAACCAAATCAATTGCTAAAGGCGGCGATATCTCTTCTATCGTGCCAATGGTGAGCCACGTTGATCACAGTGAACACGACGTTGATATTTTAGTGACAGAGCAAGGTTTAGCTGACTTACGCGGTTTAGCGCCTCGTGAACGCGCTCGTGCAATTATCGATAACTGTGTACACCCACTTTATCGTGATGCATTAAATGACTACTTTGACCGTGCATGTGCTAAAGGTGGACATACCCCTCACTTACTTCGTGAAGCATTGTCTTGGCATGCAAACTTCGAAGAAACAGGTCAAATGCTTCAAGCAGCACCAGTTGCAAAATCAGCTTAAATCACTGGTTGAATCCAAGCACTCCTTCGGGGGTGCTTTTTTATTTGTTTAAATTATTAATAAAAAACTGCTCAAGCCCGAATTTTTATTTTATCTTTTGAGCACATCAAAACAAAAAGTAGAAATCCATATGTTTATTATTCGTCAATTTACAAATGCAGATCTGGATGATGTCGTTATTTTATGGGAAAGCTGTGGACTGACCCGCCCTTGGAATAATCCGGAAACCGATATTTTCAGGAAAGTCTCACAACAGGATGATTTGTTTTTAGTTGCTATTAAAGATGAGCAACTGATTGGTACGCTTATGGGCGGCTACGACGGTCATAGAGGCTGGATCAACTATTTGGCTGTTCACCCCCACCAACAACGCTTAGGAATCGCTACAGCGCTCGTTCAGCAGCTTGAGAAGCGCCTCATCGCTCGGGGTTGCCCAAAGCTTCAATTATTAGTCCGTAAAGACAATTTGAATGTATTGAATTTTTACGAACAACTTGGCTATGACGAGGTAGAAGCCGTGTGTTTAGGAAAACGACTTATTCGTGATAGTTCTCATGATTAGAACCACGTTTCAGTTGAGCCATTTTTAAAAACTTAAGGCGATATTGGGGATAACCCTCTTTGCTTGTGGATAAAATGAGATTTATACACAGGTAAAGTCTTAATCTTGTTATTAAATAAACAGGCATGAAAAAAGCCCCATACATTATGAATGGGGCTTTCTTGAATATGGTGGCGAGACCCAGGATCGAACTGGGGACACACGGATTTTCAATCCGTTGCTCTACCTACTGAGCTATCACGCCGAAGTGGGCGTATTAAACAATATTTACAAGAAGACGTCAAGCAACTTCCGCGTTTTTTGTAACAAGTGATTATTTTTAAATCACAACTACAAAATAATAGAAATTTTTAGTGATGTAGTTTACCAATGTGAGCCAAACAGCGATGAATCGCGCCACAGCCTGGCTCAAAAGTTTTAACACCTTTTGACTCTTCTATGCGGCAAGCTTCTTCAACTAAGCGCTCAGCTACCCCACGACCACGGTTAGCAGGGTGCACAACAATATATTCAAGGACCTTGCTTTCGCCTTGTCCTGAAGACCAAATTGCACCTATAATTTTGGTGTTAAATTCGGCAGTGTATAGCGTGGTATACTGTTGTAAATCTTGTTCAAGTTGTTCAATCGCATCGTGCCCGTCACCAAACTCCGGACTTGTATCATACAGTCGCTCAAGCTGATCGCGGATCTCTGAATTATCTAGAGAACTATAAGCATGTACGGTAATAGGCATTGATTAACCCTCCTGAGCAAACTATGATGCTGTCACGAATTCGTCACAGCGAAATTGTCGTTAACATCCAATCATTTTTGACGTTTTTTGAGGAACGTGTCCATGACGCAACGTATCAGTGAAGTGGTTAGAAATACCAATGAAACCAAAATTCGAGTTCGTTTAAATCTCGACGGTACTGGTCAAGGCACACTAAACACTGGAGTTCCATTTTTAGACCATATGATTGATCAAATCAAGCGACATGGCTTATTTGATATCGATATTCATTGTGACGGAGACCTCGAGATTGATGATCACCACACCGTAGAAGACTGTGGTATCACGCTTGGACAAGCTTTTGCACAAGCTTTAGGCGATAAAAAAGGTTTAAAACGCTATGGTCATTTTTATGCACCATTAGACGAAGCTTTATCTCGCGTTGTTGTCGATTTATCTGGTCGTCCGGGTTTATTCATGGATATTCCATTTACTCGTGCGCGCATCGGTACATTTGATGTCGATTTATTTTCTGAGTTTTTCCAAGGCTTCGTAAACCATGCGCTTATGACCTTACACATCGATAATTTGAAAGGTAAAAATAGCCACCATCAAATTGAAAGTGTGTTCAAAGCACTTGCTCGTGCTTTACGTATGGCATGTGAAGTTGATCCACGTGCAGAAAATACGATTGCATCGACAAAAGGTAGCCTCTAATGACACGTATCGCGTTACTTGATTATGGCATGGGCAATCTACACTCAGCGGCTAAAGCACTTGAGCACGTGGGCGCTACAGTCGATGTGACCAATGATCCAAAGTTAATTGCACAAGCCGACAAAATTGTTTTTCCAGGTGTTGGTGCAATGCGTGACTGTATGCAGGGTATGCGTGAAGCAGGTATTGATGAAGTCGTACGTAAAGCTGCTTTTAATAAACCTGTTCTTGCGATTTGCGTAGGTATGCAAGCATTGCTACAAAGTTCTGAAGAAAATGGCGGTGTAGATGCATTAGGTATTTTTGATGGCGTAGTAAAACATTTCCCTCAAATGGAAGGTTTAAAAGTACCGCACATGGGCTGGAACCAAGTTCACCAAATGGACTCAAACCATCCAATGTGGAACAACATCGAACAAGATGCTCGCTTCTACTTTGTACATAGTTACTATGTCGAACCAAAAGATGAAAGCGTTGTGGCTGCGACTTGTGAGTATGGTGTGAACTTCTGCACAGCCATCCACAAAGATAATTTATTCGCGACTCAATTCCACCCAGAGAAAAGTCATACTGCTGGTTTGCAGTTACTTAAAAACTTTGTGGAATGGAATATTTAATCTGATTTAAAACTGAAAAAGATCAGGTCGAGATGGCCTGATCTTTTTTTTATTTACAATAATAACTAATCATTTATAGAATGATGTTTTATTCAACAAAATATTGAATATTTATACTTCTAAATAAAACCAAATGATCAGGAAAACAAAATGAATTCACCTTTTGAAAATCAGCCACTTCAACAAGATTCCCCCTTTAAAGCTAGTGGTCGTTTTGGGCGACTCTCTTATGCTGCTTGGACATTCTTATTTTCATTCCTCATCGGTATCGCCGTTGTCATCATCGCTTTTACTTTTGGGTTTACATCTAGTCAGGAACTAACCGGTCTTTCTACGGCAGGCATGATTGTTATCGCCATTCTCTATATTGTTTGCCTCTATGTAAGCTTTGTATTTACCATCCGCCGCTTGCACGACCGCAATAATACAGGATGGCTATCATTACTGATGCTGATCCCTGCCGTAAACCTCATTTTTATGATCTATCTCTTTGCGGCAAAAGGTACAGAAGGCAATAATGATTATGGCCCACAGCGCCCTACTCCTGGTTGGGAACGCGTTTTAGGCTGGATTTATATTGTCCTAATTCCACTTGCTTTGGTTTTTGCTGTCGTTGCCACAATCATGTCTCCGACCTATGAAGGCTATGTCGAGAAAAGTGAAAGTGTGGTCATTGGTACACCTTCTCAGTCTCAGTAATTTTTAAAGACATTCATAAAGCCTAGTCCTCTAGGCTTTATTCATATATAAAGTGAATAGCCCAATTCATTTGTACGCTGTTAAATATGTCCGAAGCCGTTGCCCTCCTTGATAAAGCCTCTATTCAGCAGCTTCCTCCTTTTAAAAATCTTAACCACCATAATATTGTGGTGATTGAAAATATTGAGCAATGCAAAAGTATTGAAGAAGAATTAAAAAACGCTGCAATTTTGGGATTTGATTCTGAATCTAAACCTACATTTAAAGTGGGTGAAATCTCAACTGGTCCACACTTGATTCAACTTGCTACAGCACAAAAAGCCTATTTATTTCATGTCAATTCATCGACTTTAAAATTCTTGCAGCCCATTTTATCTAACCAGAAGCAAATTAAAGTCGGTTTTGGCCTTAAAAATGATAAGCACATTTTTCATAAAAAAGGTATAGAGCTAGAAAGTGGTGTGGACCTTGCCAAAGGGTTTAGTCACTTTGGTTTTAAACAGCAAATGGGCTTACAAAAAGCGGTAGCACTGTTATTTGGACAATATCTCGCAAAGTCGAAAAAAGTCGGAACTTCAAACTGGGCACGAAAGCCACTTACATCTCAGCAAATAAATTATGCCGCCGCTGATGCTTATGCTGCATTACTCGTATTTGAAGAGCTCAGAAACCAAAAACTATTACCCGCTCACATTTCACAAACTATTCAAACCGCACTTCAAGCGTAAAGTAATAAAAGTCTTTTCTAAGGCTTAGCGATTGATCAATACTTTGCTAAGATGTGCACAATTTCATAATCATGATGAAGCAAGGAGCGGAAGCATGCTAATCATTCCAGCAATTGACCTGAAAGATGGTAAATGTGTGCGTTTAAAACAAGGGCGTATGGAAGACGATACCGTTTTCTCTGACGATCCGGTTGCAACTGCCCAGCATTGGGTAAATGAAGGTGCGCGCCGTTTGCATTTGGTTGATTTGAATGGTGCTTTCGCAGGTACGCCTATTCATAAGCCTGTTGTTGAAGCGATTGCTAAAGCTCAGCCAGAATTACCAATTCAAATTGGTGGTGGTATTCGCTCATTAGAAACCATTGAACACTATTTAGAAGCTGGCGTGACGTTTGTCATTATCGGTACTAAAGCCGTTCAAGAGCCTGAATTTGTAGAAGAAGCTTGTAAACGTTTCGCAGGCCACATCATTGTTGGTATTGATGCCATGAATGGTATGGTTGCAACTGACGGCTGGGCAAACGTTACTGATGTGAAAGCAACTGATTTAGCGAAACGCTTTGCTGATGCAGGCGTGTCTAGCATTGTTTATACAGACATTGCTCGTGACGGCATGATGCAAGGTGTAAACGTTGAGCAAACTGTAAACTTGGCTCAATACTCAGGCTTACCAGTAATTGCTTCTGGTGGTGTAACCAACCTTGATGACGTTCGTAACTTAAAAGGTCAACCGGGTATTTTAGGTGCGATTACAGGCCGCGCAATTTATGAAGGTACTTTAAACCTTCGTGAAGCTCAGCTTTTGTTAGATGAAAACCGTCTTTAATTTTTAAGATGTAAAAAAGAGCCGCTTTAGGCTCTTTTTTATTTTTGATTATCTTTAGTTTAATAACTTTTCTAAATCGATTACCTCATCCGCAATTTCCATTGCATAGGGCGAATGTGTAATCATGATTACGGATGGAACAACCTGCTGAATATATTCAAGTATATTTTTTGCAGTATCTACATCCAAGGCGGCAGTCGGTTCGTCTAGGATGATGAGCTGCGGGCGAGCTAAAAGACCTCGAAGAATGCAAATTCTTTGCTTTTCTCCTCCTGAAAAATTCTTATAAATTTCAGTTAAATCATCATCGAGCGTTAGTCGATGTTTTTTCAAAATATGTAATAGATTAAATTGATCAAGCATCTGAAGTAAGTAAGAATCTTCATATATGTGCGAGGAGTTATAAACTAAATTATCTCTAAGGGAATAAGGGAAAATAACTGGTTGCTGTGCAACGTAAACAACCTCATCAAAAATATGTTTAGAGAAATTTTGGCTAATATCAATATTCTTATAGCAAAGCTGCCCTGATTGAATCTGATAGACACCCATTAAATAATTCATTAGAGAAGTCTTTCCCAAGCCAGTTGGCCCAATCACGACATACGTTTTATTGGCTAATATTGTTAAATTAAAATGATCTACGGCTCTTTTCCCAAGTAAAAATTTAGCATTTATAAATTGAAAGAGAACGTTGGAGTCTTGAACGATAGAATGCGTATAATTTTCTTTATTGAGATTAAAGTATTTTCGATATTTTGCTAAGGCGACAAAGTTACCATTTAAACGCATCAAGCTTTGAGAAACCGCTAAAAATGGATTGGTGAGTTGAATAATATAAGTACTTATCAATACGAAAGCACCCGGTGTAAGCTGCTTTTCAGTTGAAAGAAAGACTGTAAATAACATAAAAAAGAGTAAAAACAAAAAGATCAGGAACAATTGAGAAATCATCAATAGCCCTATTTTTTTATTCCTATCTTTAGCTGTTTTGATGAATGAGTCTAATGTGGTATTAAATTTTGACAATTGAAACGGTACTGCATTTTTTACTTTAATTTCATATGAATTTGAGATCTGATGTATCAAATCGCTATTTACCTGATTATCTTGTTGATACATCGAATCAAATAAAGAACTACTTCTTTTATTTATATGAAAGGAAACTAAAAAAATAACGATAGCTACCAATAAAAAACTGATACTAAAAAGTAAGCTAATAGTTGTAAATAAAACTGCAAAGATCATAACCAATTGAAAAATGATTGGCCCCAAATGAAGCAGCAACGTTAGATTTATCTCACCAAAAGCAGAACTTCCTCTTGCAAGATCACTGATGACTGTTCCAGCTTCAATTTGATCTTGCTCATCTTTTTTAAGATTTAAATAATTTTTTAACCCCGCAAAAATTAATGCTCCTTTGAAATCAACCATCAAATAAGCACTAAAAATATTTTTCGTCCAATTACATAACTCATTTGCTAACCATGCTGCAGCATAAGCGAGTACGATTAGATATAAGAAATTAAATGGAAGTCGAATATCTAGTGGAAAGTTATATGCCTGTGCAGAGTAATCAATAATAATTTTTAATAGGTATGGCAATAATGTCGTAAAGAATGCTGTAAACATTACTAATAAAAACATGAGAAACATACTACCTTTCTGCTTCTTATAATTTTCTTTAGAAACCTGCCATAAAAATTTATAGTTTTGAATATCTTGTGAACTTAATAAGAACTTCATTTCTGTATCTTTTTTCTATTAAAACGAGTTAAAAATAATTTCATTACACACGAAATATCATAACTTGCCTTATTTATTCTTATTCGTATTTTTTGTTTAAATTGAATTCACAGGTTTTTAAGATAGGTCATATACATCATATATGCCTTCAATAAACTGCATAAATTTTAAAAACATATATTTTATTAAAAAGCTTAAATTCCAAATCAATACACCACATTACGAGTAAATTTAAGCACTTGGTTACCACTATTGATATAGGTATAAGTAACAGAACTTTCAAAAATAAAAGATGAACCAGCTGGTATTATTTTTTTGCTGTCAGTAAATTGTATGGTCAACTCACCTTCTAATACGTAAATAATTTCCTGCCATCCGTCTGCATCTGCTTCCGCCACGTAAGACTCTCCCACTGCCAAAGACCATATCCAAAGCTCAACTTGGGAACGAGATGGAACTGAAGCGAGCAAGGTTGCTTTACTTTCTTCATCTTTACCCTGCCAAGCGAGTGCATTTACTACAGCATGTTCTTTATGCTCAGGTGCACTCACAATCGTTTTAAAATCCACACCCAACACTGCTGCAATCGCATCGAGTTTGGCCAAACTAATATTGACCTGTCCAGTTTCCAAAGCAGCAATGGTTCGTCTACTCACACCTGCCTGATCTGCCAAATCTTGTTGACTCAAATCTCGCTCATCTCTTAATGAACGAATATTTGTGCCTACGTGCTGTAAAACGGTACTCGACTGGCTCATAGAATGGATTAGTAAGAAAATTTGAGCAATATATTGCACAAAATACAAGAATAGCGCAATATGTGCAGTATATTGCACAATTTAATTTAACTTGAGTATGTCACCAATTTCTCTGAGTTCAAGCAAAGCCCCACAGTTAGCCCTCATTTTGATTACGATCATTTGGGGAGGAACATTCCTTACTGTGCAGTATGCGCTGAATTTTGCATCACCTATGTTTTTTGTAGGCTGTCGTTTTGCTGTAGCAGCTCTTACTTTGCTTCTTATCTCATTAAAAAGTATGAAAGGTGTTACTTTAAAAGATTTAGGCGCTGGTAGCGCGATTGGTCTTGTGATTGCGGCAGGCTACGGCACCCAGACCATTGGCCTACAAACCATTCCGAGTAGTGAATCCGCTTTTTTAACGGCGCTATACGTTCCGCTTGTTCCTATTTTAATGTGGCTCATCTTTAGAAAAACTCCCCATATCATGACTTGGGTGGGAGCCGCTCTTGCCTTTGCTGGCCTTGTTTTATTGACGGGCAATGGTTTTGAACAAATTTCCTTAAGTTTTGGTCAGCTTTTAACAATCCTGGGTGCCTTTGCGATTGCTTTAGAAATTATTTTTATTAGCTACTTTGCTGGAAAGGTAAATTTACGCCGCGTCACAATCATTCAACTTGGTGTCGCTTCTCTACTTTCTTTCGCTATCATGCCTGTGGTGGGTGAACATACGATTCCAGCATTTTCATGGCCCCTAGTACTGATTGCTATTGCGTTAGGTTTAGCGAGTGCACTCATTCAATTTGTTATGAACTGGGCTCAACGTGTGGTTGATCCTTCACGTGCTGCAATTATTTATGCAGGCGAACCTGTTTGGGCGGGCATTATTGGCCGAATTGCAGGTGAGCGTTTGCCAATGATTGCCCTTTTTGGCGGTGCTTTAGTAGTCTTAGGCGTTTTAGTCAGTGAGTTAAAAATTAAGTTACCAATTAAAAAAGCTAAAAGAATTCGAGAATAAAAAAAGAGAGCTTAACGCTCTCTTTTTTACTATCTATCATTTTTTCTTCAATAACCTACACGGTTGGTAGTACTCAACCGTCGGCATTGGGTCATAAAATGGATGGAGCAAAGTTTTCCATTCTTGATAAGCCTCAGACTTTCTAAACCCTTCTGTATGGTTTTCAATTTCATCCCAGAAAATCATTAAAATATAATGATGTGGGTCAGTTGCATGCTTAATCAGTTGGACCGCATTAAAGCCTTCCATTGGATAAACAATATGTTTAGCCTGCTCGAATGCTTCAAGAAATGCTTCACTTTGCCCAGACTTTATACTCAAATGTACATGTTCAATAATCATAATTTATTGATACATCGGACGGTTATGATTTAGCGCAATCAAACCACGAATTGCACGATATACAATCCAGATCCACGCAGCACCAATTACGCCCACACAGAATACGGTCGATGAGATTGCAACTCCTGCAAACAAGTCGGTATTTTCACCTGTAAAGAACAAGAAAATAAACGGCAAAAAGGCAATAATATTCCAAGCGAGATACCACCAGAATGTTCTGATTTGCCATGTAAAGTGGCTCGCAAAAATCGAGCCTTGTACATCAGAACGTTTTACGTAGTTAATAATTAAAGCAATAACCGCAAGTAAGCCGCCTGTAAAAATGGCAACAATATAAAGTACATATAAAATAAGTGTTAAAGTACGATTTGGATCTTGGTCGATAGAACTATTCATTTTTATACCTCTCAAGTTTATTAAAACGATTTACTTTTATGAGCCCCGCAATACGTTTAAGGGAGAAATTAGCCACAAAATCAAAAGTAAATGAAAGAATATGGTACAAAAATAAATCTTACGAAAGGGTTGTTTTTGTGTTTTATGTCTCAGTTTTTGTTGTGCCCACCATGCAGCTGGCCAACCTCCTAAAAAGCTAACAATGTGCAATGTTTGTTCAGGTACACGGCGATTACCCAATTGTGCGGCTTCTTTATCTTGAGAATAGAGCCAATAACTTAAAGCATTCATCATTAAAATAAACAATAAGGTATAGGCGGGTAAAATATGGATAAAACTCATAATTCCCATTAAAACGAAATAAAACACGATCCCCATTTGCATTGCAGACCAAGGGTTAGCTTGAAAGGAAGATTCTGCTTTTGCAGGCTTTGACGCTTTTCGGGTTTGAGATGCTTTTAAATAGGTGACCTGCTGAGCACGAAAACGGCCTCGTTCATCGAGAATCACCCGATATTCCAGTGCACATCCAATAATTGGCCGAGGTCCGGGGCGTGCAAAATCTTTGATATGCAAAAAGACTCGCTCTTTTTCAGCATCATCCGGCTGAATAAAGCCATAACCTTTTTCGTCGAACCATTCGACTAAACGCCCCTGATCTCGCATGTTTATTCCCTTTTATGCTTTTACATGACTTAAACGGTCTTGCATCATTGCTCGCATTTCTTGCGGGTCTTTTTGCAAAATGTCATCGCCGGTACGTCCTTCTTCTTTATTTTTTTGAGCAACTTGCAAACGCATTGACCAAAAACGGCACGCTGCCATTGCCAAGAATACATCTAAACATGCAAGTTCATCTGAAGTCAGCGCACGAACTTTTTGGTATGCCGCTAAATAAGCGTCGACTTTGTCTGAGTTTAAATGCGCTGCCGGATATTCGGTACAAAAATCATTAATGGTAATCGCAATATCAAACAGCAACTCATCTTGATTTAACTCGTAAAAATCTAGAATACCTTGTAATTGCTCACCTTCAAACAAAGTATTGTCGCGGAACAAATCAGAGTGAATAAAACCTGTTGGTCGATTTGAATACTGCGCTGTTTTCGCATTAAAAGCTTGATAGACCTGCTCAAGTAAAGTTTGGTCATCTTGAGTCATGCTTGGTTTCAGCTGTTCTGCAACACCTGTCCAGTATTGATGATCACGTCGATATTCACGTTCAAGTGGAAAATCTTGTAAAGCCACATGCAGTTTCGCCTGTGCATCTGCAATCGCTGCAACTTGCGCTACTGTGGTTTGCATGGGATGGTGGCCCATTAAACGTGGTGCAATTTGTGCAGGCTTGTCTGCAATAACATGAACCGCTTGACCGCTATGTTTTAACGGCACTGCAACGGGTACATCATGTGTCCCTAATTGCTCAAGTACAGGAATAAGTTCGCCCGCCCCTTGTGCATCTAACTCTTCAAACACGGTGAGTACATATTGTTTGCGGTTTACATCAACCAAAAAATAATTGGTGTTTTGAATACCTCCCTGAATTGGGTTCAGCTCCAACACCTCTAATCCATAAGGTGCAGCAAAGGTGCGAACTTCATCTAAACTCAACGGGGTATAAACCGACATGGAAAACCTGCAAAAAACATCTGTGAAGTTTGATAGAATACCTCTTCCCTCCATGAAGGTGTAGCGCCTGTGTAGGAACTTTCACCAACGGCGATTATTTTTGGAAAAAGCTATGCTTGCTAAACGTATTATTCCTTGCCTAGACGTTGATAACGGACGCGTAGTTAAAGGCGTTCAATTCCTCGATATTCGTGATGCTGGCGACCCTGTTGAAGTGGCACGTCGCTATAACGAACAAGGTGCAGACGAAATTACTTTCTTAGACATTACCGCTACACATCATGGACGCGATACCACTTACCGTACTGTTGAGCGTATGGCCGAGACTGTATTTGTGCCATTAACTGTCGGTGGTGGTGTACGTAAGGTTGAAGATATTCGTGCGTTATTAAATGCCGGTGCAGATAAAGTGAGTATTAACTCGGCTGCCGTATTTAATCCGGAATTTGTTCAAGAAGCTTCACAGCACTTTGGCGCGCAATGTATTGTAGTTGCGATTGATGCCAAAAAAACTGGCGACAACAAATGGGAAATCTTTACTCATGGTGGCCGTAAACCAACTGGTATTGATGCCATTGAATGGGCTGTAAAAATGGCTGACTACGGTGCGGGTGAGTTGCTGATTACTAGTATGGACGCCGACGGTACTAAAGCGGGTTACGATATTGCTTTAATGCGTGCTATTAATGACCGCGTTACCATTCCAACCATTGCCTCAGGCGGTGTAGGTAACTTACAACACCTTGCAGATGGTATTTTACAAGGTGGTGCCGATGCAGTATTGGCAGCAAGTATTTTCCACTTTGGTCAATATACGATTCCGGAAGCTAAACTATATTTGGCTGAACAAGGCATCGAAATGCGCTTGTAAGCTTAATCATAATTAAAGGGGCGATATGCCCCTTTATTTTTTATGCCGCACCATCTATTTCTTTCACTTCACTAGGAAGTTCTAGTTTTTCTTTTTTCTCGACCCATTTTGCTGGAAAGATTTTTTCTACAGCTTGAGTTAACGGTTTAGCAAATAAAGTAGGCAACCGAATACCCGAAGGGTTTTGTTCTTTTAAATCTGCCGAAGACACCACTCGTGTTCCCATCACATAATCAAACCAAGGCTTGGTCACACACCAATTGGCGTCTTGATTAGAGTTCATGTGGTGGTCGTAATGCCATGGAATTTTACGCTTTGCCCATTCAGGCTCTAAATGTGCACGGCGATGAATATAATAATAATTTCCAGCACTGTACCAAGCTGCGAGTGCCATGCCTTTTGAAAATGGATAGAAAATTGCGCTTGAAACGGTTGCCACCACAGCAAGCGAAATTAACTCATTTTTAGTTCGCCAGTTTCTTACGCCCTCAACATAGCAATCATCATGAAATTGTTGTTTACGGACTTCACGATGGTGTGCCCAATGAGATTCCATGCTTTTTGGTACTGGGCTATAGCGCGGTTGTCCCACACGGTGTACACCATGCAAAATATATTTATGCGCCACCCATTCAAATGCATTCGCAACCGCAATTCCGGCAATAAACCCTTTTAACATCACCTAACTCCTTTTTCTTTTTATTCAGCATATAAAATTCGTTATGCTAGGTATTGACCAGAATTTATGGTTTCATTGACAAATCACGACAAGAAAGAGGTGGTTAGGGATGCCACAACTAAAGAATTATACAGGCTCAGTGTATGGAGGGCTGGGACATCTATTAAAAGCTTATTGCGAAGCCAATCAATTAGCTATTCCTGAACAATTAGAACAAATTCAAAATCTGGAACGCTTTGACTACGTCGTTTGGCGTGATCTATTAGAAGTGATTTATAAACTAGACCCGAAGCCGGGTTTAGGGCTAGAAATTGCCAAATATGTGCAACCCAAACACTTAGGGATTATTGCTTACCTCGCGCTCTCTTGCGACAACTTAGGTGAAGCCTTAATTCGCTATCATGATTTTCACCGTCTGATTTATGACGGGAGCCCATTAGTGGTTGAGCTACAAGGGAGATATGGTTCTATTCGCTGGGAAGCGACTGAGCTACACCCTACCCAGCTTACCGATGAAATCGCGATTGCGTTGGTGATTCAGTTCTTACGTCTTTTTATGTCTCATGAAGACGTGCATTTACATGAAGTACGTTTCTTAAATGCTGCCCCTAAAAATATTAGAGTCTACGAACAATACTTTCAATGTCCCGTTCGTTTTAGCCAACCACGTACAGAGTTACTCATTCCAATTACAGAAATTCATAAGCCGCTTAGTAGCGCCGACCATACCTTACAGCAACTATTGGTTCAGCAAGCACAAGCGCTTTTAGAGCAATTACCAAATTCGACCCAACTTGATCAGCGTTTACAGCATTCAATTTTGACTGGGCTACAAAAGAATCAATATCAAATTGAACATATTGCTGCTCAATTAGGCCTATCAGTTCGACAACTCCAACGACACTTACAACAACAAGACACCACCTTTCAGGAACGCGTTCAGCAAGTGCGCTTTATGCTTGCAACCGAATATTTAAAAGATCCGCATTTAAGCTTACAAGAGATCGCACTTTTACTTTGTTATTCAGAACAAAGTGCGTTTCAAAGAGCATTTAAACATTGGACCAATCAAACACCCCAGCAATGGAGGGATCAATTTTTAGACAAAGAATAACCAACCAAAACTTACAAATCTTTTCTTGATTAAAACAACACTGAAAACAAAAATTTCATATAGTCACATGCTTAATTTTTTGTGACATATTTCACACTAATTAAAAAATACATCAATAGATGAGTAATCACAATGAATAAATATTTTGCTGAATTCCTAGGTACGTTTTGGCTAGTCTTTGGTGGTTGTGGTAGCGCAGTATTAGCCGCAGCTTTCCCTGAACTTGGTATTGGCTTTGCAGGTGTAGCCCTTGCCTTTGGTTTAACCGTACTCACAGGTGCTTATGCTCTAGGGCATATCTCAGGCGGACATTTTAATCCCGCGGTAAGTGTTGGCCTTTGGGTCGGTGGCCGCTTCGATGTTAAAGATTTAATTCCCTATATCGTTGCTCAAGTGGTCGGTGCGACTGCTGCTGCATTTGTTCTCTATATTATTGCTCAAGGCCAAGCGGGCTTTAGCGGTGTTGGTAGTTTTGCTTCAAATGGTTTCGGAGATTTATCACCAAACAAGTTTGGCTTAGGTTCTGCTTTCATTATTGAAGTCGTTCTTACTGCTTTCTTCTTAATCATTATTTTAGGATCAACACATGGTCGTGCACCTGCTGGCTTCGCTCCTATCGCGATTGGTTTGGGCTTAACACTCATTCACTTAATCAGTATTCCAGTGACGAACACTTCGGTAAACCCTGCACGTAGTACAGGCGTTGCGTTCTTTGCTGAAACTGCTGCGTTAAGTCAATTGTGGTTGTTCTGGGTGGCACCGATTCTAGGGGCTGTGATTGGGGCAATTATTTATAAGGTAGTTGCTGGGGATAAGGATTAACTCTTCTTAGACTCAATCTACTATCGCGGTGGGTGACATGGATGTCACCTGTTGAGCAGGGGTACACGGAAGTACCCTCTGATCAACAAAAGACTTTTGCTTACTTTTGGTCTTTCAAAAGTAAGAAATGTCTATACACACTCAATAAGACGTAACGTGATACTAAAGACTGTATGGCAGCACGCCCATGTTAAATATTACGCATAGCATGCATAAATTACAAAAACGGATTATTAATTTCTTGTTCAGCTAGACGTTCAATTTTCTCAGGTAATTCTTCTTTTTCCAAAGCCGTAACCACTTCGTTTAAAAAGCTCTGCAATGCCTTTGCCTGTTCTAACCCAACTTTGTCTTTGGTAATTTGCAAGTTGCCATAAATACTGACGCAATCAACATCATTTTCTAATGTTAAATCTTCAATTGAAGAAGACTCTGTACCCTTTTCAAATGGCTTAAACATAGGTGTTGTCTCGTTGTTATATCGTCACAGTGTAATACGGTCAATTTAAAAAAAATCGATCAAAATTAAAAGAGCAGATAAAATTAAAAAAGCGCCCATCAAGATATTAAAATATTTCAAACGATTGCCCTGATTGAGCACCACTGAAAATTTATCACCACAGAACCCCCAAAAGAACAAACACGCATAGCAAGTAAAAAAGTAAATAACGATAAAGATCGGCAACGACTGCGGGTTTTCAATGCTGGTAAACATGGTAATGCCTGACACACAAGCCAACCAAGCTTTGGGATTCAGCCACTGTAACAAGAACCCATCTTTAAAATTGGGAACAATCATCTGTTCAACAGGAACACTGGAAATAGAAATATTTGCAGCAGAAAGAATAATTTTAATCCCGATATAACAAACAAATAGCGTTCCACAAACTGCAAGAATTTTTAATACAACAGGAAACTGAGTTAATAAACTCTGAAGACCAAATGCCATAAAAATTAAAAGCAAGGTAAAACCAATTGTGGCCCCTGAAATATAGGGAAGAGATCTTTTTAAACCGTGATTTAAACTGGTCGATAAAATGACAGTATTGACTGGGCCTGGGGTAATAGACATTGCAAATGAAAAAAGAAACATCGAGGCAAACATTGTTATTGTCCTTATTAAAATAGAATCTATAGACAGATCTGTCTATAGATTCTATTTTAAACAATTAGAGTATTGCAACAACAATCAAAAAAGCTGCTTATTTCATTATTTGCAAGAAATAGTTCACTAAGGCTTCTACCAGTTGTTTCACAATCGCCTTTCTGGTTTCTTCATCAATTGTTGGAACTTTTGCTTCCAATGGCTCCGAAGAACCAGTTTTTTGCTTTTTAAACTGATCTTGTAGCGCTTGAATTTGGTCAGCGCTTAGGTCTTGTTCACACTGGCTTTCACCATCCCAATGCAAATAGTCGAGCTTTTGATTTGGTTTAACTTGGCTCGCTGTTAAAGGTAGGCGATAGACATTACGCTTTTGTTGCTCAGTTAACTGCGGGAACAGGTTGACGCCTAAACGCTCCTCAAGGTAGCAAACACTCACAACCTTCACTTGTAGAGAGTTATTATTAGGTGCGTAATAAGCGCCGATCGCCCCAGTTTTTGGCATATACACCGCTTTATAAACTGCGGTTGGAACAATTACACCCTGCCCAATCGTCTTAAGACGTTTGCCTTCAAAAACAGGACCTGTCACCACATAAATATCTTGTTTTTGTTTAGTGGCAATGGCACGGGTGGCTTCTTCGAGCTTACGCCAGACTTCTTGGTTATTTTTAGGCGCTTGCGGCACCATGTTACTGAGCGAGAAACTATCAGATTGGGATTCTTTATTTGGCATATCACCATTTGGCGCCATATGCCCACGGTCATAGCCTGAACCGCGATAGTCACTTAATAGTGCCCGATGTTTTTGATCAACGCGGGTTTCTTCATGGAAGTTATCTTCACGCTTAATTTTGACACTTAAACGTTCTGCATTTAAATGCTCTGCCGACCATAACGGCGTTTTAGAAATACCTGAATACAAAACGTTAAAGCCATTAAAGCACAGTGGATAACTGTCTTTTTTTAGGCTGTCTTTATTTAAAGCAGGTGGAACTTCACGATAGAACTGATTAAGACAAGTCGAGTTAGTTGTTAAAGGTGAAAACCACTGCGAAATCTTTTCACTACCAAAAGCAATCGCAAAACTTCCCGCAGCAATACAAGCAAGAATAATCTTGCCAAAATGCTGACTTATAAAGAATGAGTTTGTACCTTTACTACGTTTTTTACTTGCCATGTTTCTATCAATACCACTGTCCACACGCAGCTTAACAATCCTGCTTTTTTAAGTATATCTCTTATCTTTCAAATGGTTAAAACATGGTCATCTTTTTTGTAACTCCATTACCCATTACGTAACAATCTGTTGGAATTATGAGAGCCTTTGGCTATTGAATTGCGCCAATTGCGTATCTTTCGTTGAAAAACACTGATTGCTTATGACATGGTTAGCTCCACAAATTTGGATAAAAATATAATCGGAGTCCACTTAATGATCCATTCAAAGATTATTGGTATTGGCGTAATCACGGGATTATGTAGTATGGCCGCTTTGGCTGAGCCAGCAGTCCAGCCAGGAGATACTTTAGAAAGTTTGTCTAAAGTAAAAGTAACCACAACCGTAAATGGCCAACCAGGCTCTATTAGCGATTTAGTCAATAGCGGACAAGTACAGCAAGTTTCTGCTGCACCAACAAATGCAGCGCCTACAGGTGCTCCTATTCCTGCGGACGTTCCACCAGCGCCTCCAGCAGGCGGTGAAATGGCACCTCCAGCAGCACCAACTGATGCTGTACCACCTACACCAAACCAAGCGCCTCCAGCGCCACAAGATCCGAATACTCCACCGCCTCCGGCAGATCCAAGTCAGTCGGCAGACCCAATGGCAAAAGACGGTGCTTTACCAGCAGACGCACCTATGCAACAAGCTCAATAATCAGAGCCATAAAAAAACCAAGACTTATGTCTTGGTTTTTTTATTACATCAATTTTTATATTTCGATTTGACTACCTAACTCAACCACACGGTTGGTTGGAATCTGGTAGAAGTCACTCACCGGACTGGTATTACGCTGCATAGAGATAAACAGTTTTTCTCTCCATGGAGACATACCATCGCCCACCGAATGAACAATACGATCACGGGAAATGAAGAAGCTGATGTGCATCAAGTCATATTCAAGACCGAGCTGTTCATAGGCTTGCATCAATGCTTTTGGTACATTCATTTCATCTTTAAAACCGTAGAAGATTTTAATACGGAAGAAATGTTCAGCTAAAGTTTCTGTCGTAATACGCTCTTCTGGCGCAACGAATGGTACATCTTCAATCACTACAGTGACCAAGATATTACGCTGATGCAGTACCTTGTTGTGCTTGATGTTATGCAGCATGGCATGTGGCACAACGTTCGGTGTACCTGTCATAAAGACAGCATCACCCGGCACCCAGTGCACACTATTACCAATACTTTTCACAAACAAATCTAGAGCCAAAGTGTCATGTTCAAGCTTAGCAAATGTAAGCTCACGACCACGTTTCCATGTCATTAAGATGGTCACGGCAATCGCACCAATGAGTAATGGCACCCAACCACCCGACAAGATTTTAAGTGAAGTGGCACCGACCAATACCGACTCTAAAACAAAGAATGGAATAATCAGGAGCAACACTTTTGGCAGGCTCCACTTCCAAGCCGAGTAGATAAATACGGCAACCAAAATCGTGTCACAGAGCATGGTCAAGGTCACAGCTAAGCCATACGCACTTGCCAAGTTTGAACTGCTTTTGAAGATCAAGATTAGGATAATAATTGCGATTAAAAGTAACCAGTTTAAGAAAGGAATATAAATCTGGCCTTCTTCAGACTCAGAAGTATGTTTAATACTTAAACGTGGTAAATAACCCAATTGAATCGCTTGGCGTGCAAGAGAAAACACCCCAGAAATTACAGCTTGAGAGGCAATTACCGTTGCCATGGTCGCCATAATAATCATTGGGTAAAGTGCCCATTGCGGAACCAATAAATAGAACGGATTTTCAATTGCCGCTGGGTCTCTGAGCAATAATGCACCCTGTCCTGCGTAGTTTAAAACTAGGCACGGCAAAACCACAAAGAACCATGCCATACGAATTGGCACTGGTCCAAAATGCCCCATATCAGCATAAAGTGCTTCACCACCAGTCACTGTTAATACTACAGCACCCATCACAAAGAATGTCATGATTGGATGGTGATAGATAAACTGAATGGCCCAATGTGGACTGAACATGCCTAACACCACAGGAGTCTGAATGACGCTGTGAAGACCTAATAATCCTAAAGATAAGAACCATACCATCGTGATCGGGCCAAAAAACTTACCGACAAAGGCCGTACCGTGTTTTTGCACCAAAAACAAAGAGATGATAATGGTAATCGCAATTGGCATGATGAATGGGTCAAATACATCGGTGGCAATAGACAAGCCTTCAACGGC
Source organism: Acinetobacter sp. 22512 (assembly GCF_052044755.1). NCBI lineage: Bacteria > Pseudomonadati > Pseudomonadota > Gammaproteobacteria > Moraxellales > Moraxellaceae > Acinetobacter > Acinetobacter sp. 22512. The sequence goes on from NZ_JBQENP010000002.1 coordinate 127,256, forward strand.
TGACAATACCGAAATAGCTGGGGTAATAATACCGTCACCAAAAAACAGCGATGCACCGATAAAACCAATTGCAATCATGTAGATTTTTTTGTTGTCGGCAATCTTGGCTTTACGTAAGTTCAATGCGAGTAAGGCCATGATCCCGCCTTCGCCGTTGTTGTCTGCACGCATGACAATGGCGACATACTTGATGCTGATGATCAGCATTAAGCACCAAAAAATAATAGATAAAATTCCTAATACGTTTTCAGGCTGAATTCCCAACCCATGCGCTGCATGGAAGGACTCTTTCAAGGCATAGAGCGGACTTGTTCCGATGTCTCCAAAGACCACTCCAAGAGCTGCCAAAGCCGTGGCAGGCAAGGTCGCTTTTTTGGCCGTATTTTGCATTGTGTAATTAAACCAATATGATTTTTAGCGCAATCTTATCACCTCTATTATTTTTTTTCTGTAATGCTCGTCTTAAATCTTGGCAGGACTCGTTTTTTTAGTTACTATCGCACGCCTTGGTGAGGTGTCCGAGTGGCTTAAGGAGCACGCCTGGAAAGTGTGTATACGTTTGCGCGTATCGAGGGTTCGAATCCCTCTCTCACCGCCAGAATTGAAATTTAAAGAGGCTTAAACCTAATGGGTTTAGGCTTTTTTATATACAATAATTTTATTTTACCTCATCTATTAGTTTCATATTAAAATAAAATATATTATAATTATAAGAACATTTTCTATCCCCCTGCTTATCTGTCTACAAATTATGTTTAATGCGTATATAATTTATTATGGATAACCTGATTTCATCAACTAAGAAAGCTATTAACTATCATTCTTATGTAAAATTACCTTTTTCCATTTATTCTGCTTATCAAGAACAAAGAATTAAAAATGTTCCTATTGCAAAACCTTTACTTATAGTGATTTTAAAGGGTGTAAAAGAACTTGGTAGTAGAGGTGATATAGAATGTTTTTCAGGTTCTTTTATATTTCTTTCTAATAGCTCAAGCATTGATATGCGTAATATTCCAAATCAAGAGGAATATTATGCTCTTCTCATAGATTTTGAATTTGAAGACTTTAATGAACTTCCTAAGACTTCAGGAAACCCTAAAAATTATGTTCAAGGTCAACTTAATCCTCTTTTAGAAAGTGCTTTACATCAATTTATAGACTTCTCATCAATTGCCCCATCTTCTGCATTTAAGTTTAGAAAAAGAGAGCTTTTAGAACTTATTTATTATTCAGGTTATACGGATATTTCCAATATGAATAAAAATACAAGTTTAACTGAGAAGGTTCAGTCATTAATTTCTGATCATTTATCTACAGAATTAACAGTTGAATTCATTGCCTCTCAGCTTTTTATGAGCTCTTCCACTCTAAGAAGAAAACTTAAAAACGAAGGAAATAGTATTCAAGACATCCGAAATAGAGTGAGGTTAGGATATGGCCTACATCTAATTCAAACCTCTAATACAAGTATTGGAGACATTGCATTTCAATGTGGCTATCAATCTCAATCTAGATTTACAGAACAATTTAAAAGTTTGTTTGGGCTTACCCCTCGTGAGCTACGTAAAACCAAAATGCTCACTTAAGGCGAATTTATGGCAATTCTGCGTATAAAATTTTTCAGGAAGAAAACTTAAGATCTTTTGCACACTTAAAAAAAGGTTCTTAAGAAAGTAGATGAAAAAAGTAGCAGTAATTTTATCGGGTTGTGGTTATTTAGATGGTTCTGAAATTAGAGAATCTGTTTTAACCCTCTTAGCTTTAGATGCAGCAAATATTGAATATCAAATTTTTGCACCCGATGAACCTTTGTTTCATGTTGTGAATCATGTAAAGGGTGAAGTAAATACTGCTGAAAGCAGAAATATTTTACAAGAAGCGGCAAGAATTGCCCGTGGTGAAATTTCATCACTCGATAAACTTGATAAAAGTGAATTTGACGGTCTTTTACTTCCGGGTGGGTTTGGAGTCGCAAAAAATTTATCAACTTTTGCCTTTAAAGGGGCAGAGGCAAGTGTACACTCTGAAATTAATTCAATTTTAAAAGCGTTCCACCAAAGTAAGAAACCTATCGGAGCAGTATGTATTTCTCCTGCGCTCTTGGCGCTTACATTTGGAGACTTACACCCAAATATTACGTTAGGTTCTGACGATAATATTGCTAAAGAAATTGAAAAAACAGGCTCGATTCACCATGTCTGTCAAACCTCAGACTGTGTAGTAGATAAACAAAATTTATTTGTTACTACTCCTGCCTATATGGATGATAAAGCTAGCTTAAAAGATATATATCAAGGTATTACAAAGTTAGTTAAAGAAATAAAGGACCTAGCACATTAATATTTTAGGGATAGGTCAGCTATCCCTAAACTTAATATAAAGATATGATTTTATAGTGTTAAATAATTTCTTAAATTTCTATAGTAATCGTTCGCTTCCCAATTATTTTATAAAAAAACACAAGGTTTTTTATAATCAGAATTTAAATTTATATATGGGCTATTGTGAGTTTGAATTTAAAGAATTTGACATTCAAATGTTTAATCAAATGTCAATTTTTTTTCCTGATAGTTTAAGTCCATGTACAGTAAAAAGAAAAAGTGAATTTTTAGCAGGACGTTATGCTTCACAGTTAGTATTATCTGCCATAAGGAAAGATTACTTCTATCAAAAAGTCGAAATGGGAAAATTCAAAGAACCAATTTTCCCATTAAATATAATAGGTTCAATAACACACAGTGAAAATATTGCAATATGTATAGCTACTCAATCAAAAAATGTAAATTTCTTAGGGATTGATATAGAACCTATCATTAGTAAATTAGATTTTTTCGCATTACACGATAAAATTTATACTTATCAAGAGTTAAAAATAATTAAAAACTCAGGGATTGATTATCTTTTAGCAGCAACATGTATATTTTCTGCAAAAGAAACTATATTCAAGGCATTCTTTTACTATTTACAGAATAAGATCGATTTTAATAATTTTAAATTATACAGGGCATACACTAGAGGCAATACAATCATAATGAAATTCCGCTTAGAAAAAGAGTATAGTACATTTAGAAGAGAAGTCCTTGTTAAAGCAAAAATTTATAAAAAACACGTTATAACTTGTCTAATTAACTAACAAATAGCGATTTTGATTAATTTAAGCTAAAAAGTGATTTATTGTAGATAAAATTAAATAACAATAAATATTAGAATTTTTTACCTTTTTTTGAGTCAAGATTCTCATGAATAAAATTGCTCTAGCTTTTCTTTTACCTTTAATTACATGCACACATTTATCGGCTGCAGAATTTCAACTCAAAAGTAGTGATATTACAGCTAATAAATTTATGAAAAAGGACCAAGAGTTTCAAGGTTTTGGTTGTGAAGGAGGCAATAAATCTCCTCAATTATCATGGAGTGGAGCACCAAGTGGTACTAAGGCCTACGCAATTATGGCTTATGATCCAGATGCTCCTTCAGGTAGTGGCTGGTGGCACTGGCAGGCAGTAAATATCCCTTTAGAAGTCACTTCTGTTTCTTCTGGTACAGGACATTTTAATAATAAAGATGTAATTGAAATTAAAAATGATTATGGCCAAACAGGTTTTGGTGGTGCTTGCCCACCTAAAGGTCATGGTATCCATCACTATCAATTTACTGTTTATGCACTTTCGGAAAAACTAGATTTACCACCTAATGCTTCAGCAGCATTAACAGGCTATATGGTAAAAGCTCACTCTTTGGCATCTAGCACTATCGTTGCTCTTTATCAAAAGTAAGAATAATAGTTTTATGGGGATTTTCTTCCCCATGAAACTATAAATTTTTTGTTTTTATAAAAATCTCTTTAAAAACGGAAACTACAATGTTTGATAAAGAAATACCGGTGCAACAAAAAGTTTTAGCTCTTCATGGAATGGGGAGTAATAAATTAGTTACGGAGCTTCAACTTCAAAATTTAGGAATTGTTAATGAAAATTATAGTATAACCTATATTAATGGTGTTATTTCTGTGGATACACCAGAAGTTAGTTTATCCGAATTAACAAATATTATTAATGAAGAATGGTATTCTTGGTTACCACCTAAAGCTCAATGGCATGAAGTTAATAGCGAAATTCTTTTAAAAAATATTTGTGAAGCTATTATAAAAGTTTTAGTAGTTATTGAAAAATATGGCCCATTTGATATAGGTTATGGTTTTAGTCAAGGCGGTTATATTATTGATTTAATCAACAATCTACCGAATGATCCCATTTTGCTTGAAGCAGTAAAAAGTCATTTAGGAAGAGAGTTGTCTTTTGATATTTCTACACAACTTCCTTTTAAAAATTTAATTTATGCATGTGTTGGTTCTACTCTCTCAATCTCAGAGCTTCGTAAATTAGCAGGTCTATCGAAAAGAAAAGATGATTTTAAAACACAAAGTATTATTTATTTAATCGGAAAACATGATGTTCAAAAAAGTTATTCTGAAAATTTTGTTCTAGAAAATAGCAGCATTATAAGTCAAGTAATATATTTAGATGGTGGACATGAAATTAATAGTAATGTACCGGATCATATTAAAAAAAGTATAAAAGAGTCGCTTGAAAATAAAGTACCAAAAAACAGTTCGAACAGTATGCTGAGACCATCTTGCACCTTTAGCTCTTTAGAAGTTTTCGATGAGTACCAAGCAACTCAAGTATATATTAGTACTAAAGATCAGCCACATACTATTGTAGATTTACTATCTAAAAGGGCATCTACTGCGCCATTATTTAGGCATGCACGTAATAATGATCAAAGTTTATGTACTACATATGGTCAGATGCTAGCATTTCTTAGCCCAAAGGGTGAAGGTGATCTTCGAAGAATAGGGGTTAAAGACAACGAAATTATAGCTTATGTAGCCCCTCCAGGTGGTAGTGCTGAAAGTGCTGTTACTTTTCTTACAATAGCAGCTCAGGCATGTGCAGTCCCTCTTTCTGTAACGATGACAGAAAACGAGACACTAGAAGCCTTAAAACAACTCCAAGTAGATCACATTGTAATTTTTGAAAATGTAAATGCCAAAAGTGTGATTACTGCTTGTGAGAAATATTGTGCTGAACTTAGTAAACAACTCCACTATGTTCAAATACTAGGTAATGAGGCTCCTGGCCTATTTAGATTTAAAAACTCATTAAAAGATTTTGAATCTTTACCTCCTTTATTGTCATCTGCGGAAAATGACTGTTTATTATTACGAACTTCTGGAACTACCTCTACTCCAAAAATTGTTCCTCTAAAACAAAAGGATTTAGTTCTAAATAGCACGATCTTAGCGAATAGTATTGGAATTAATGAGTTTGATATTACTTATAGCGTGATGCCATTAGATCATATCGGAGGAATATCAGCTTCAATTCTAGCTAGTTTATCAGTTGGTGCTGCAATTACATGTGACGGTCTATACAATCCACAATTAATGGTTGAAGCTTTAAAAGAATCAAGCCCTCAACCTACATGGTATTCTAGCGTACCCACCATTCATGTTGCTACCTTACAATATCTTAAGCAAAATAATGAAAAGTATTTGAATGAAGATGGAATATGGACTGAACATAATTTAAGGCTAATACGTTCAGGCGCTGCAGCTCTTAGGGAAGAAGATCGAATTGCACTAATGCACACTTATGACTGTCCTGTCCTACCTACATATAGCATGTCAGAATTAATGCCAATTTCGCAGCCTATCCAAACCGAAATGAGTTGGGATATTCAAGAAGGTTCTGTTGGTGTACCACTAATCGCTTCTTTAATAATTGTTAATTCAGAAACTCTACTCCCACAACCATACGGAGTTACTGGTGAAATTGCTATTTCAGGAGATACAGTTTTTTCAGGATACAAGGATAATTCAGAAGCTAATCAAAATTCTAGATTTTTAATGAAGTTACCAAATGCAATTAAAGAACAGGTTTGGTTTTTAACGGGAGATTTGGGACAAATAGATAATCTCGGTAACTTGACATTAAAGGGTCGTTCCAAAGAATTAATTAAACGAGGTGGAGAACAAATCTCTCCAAGTGAAATAGAAGATAAATTAATCGGTTACGCGGGTATTGATCTTGCAATCTGCTTCCCCGTTCCTTCTGAGATTTATGGAGAAGAAGTTGGCTGCGTAATTGTTTCTTCCGACCCCAAATTTGATAAGGAAAATTTAAAAACGTGGGCAGGTCAATTAAGAAAATTTTTAATTGAACAGGGAGTTGCTATTCATAAAATTCCTTCTATATGGACTACCGCAAACAAAACAGATTTGCCAATGACCAATAGCAAGAAATACAAACGCAACTCCATGGCACAAGCACTTCAGATTACTACAACCCAATCCCCAGCCAATTCCAGCTTAAATACAAATAAAGAAATATTAACTAAAAATATTTCACCGGATAAACCTAAGGTAGATTGGGACTCAATAGCAGGATTTAGATTCATTCTCGCATGTTATGTTATGTTCATGCATTTTGGGTCTAATAATTCATGGGATGCTTTTAATAATTTACGTCAATTCCAATGGCATGTTAACAGTTTCTTTATATTAGCTGGTTTTTCCTTAGCTATATTAATGCCTAGTTTAATCCAAAAGAAATTCGCGTTTGTGAAATCAAAAATTGCTGTAATGTATCCTTTATATGTATTGGCAATTATATTTGCAATGGCGAATCTCTTCGTTAGTTGTGAACCTTCAACTTTCATTTCTAATTTTTCTTGGGCATCTTTACATAGCACGGCTCCATATTGTCAAGGTACACCATTAATAGAAAGTTCATGGACTGGTAATGTAATTTCATCATTAATAATTTATTTAACTGGACTTCAAGCAACACCACTCTGGGGAGCAAGCTGGTTTATAGGATTCTATTTATGGTTTATCTCCATGTATTTCCAGTGCCTAGTTGTTTTTCCACTGGCCTATAATGCACTCTACAAGAATAGAGGTAATATAAATAAAATATTACTTTACATAGGTGTTGGACTAATTATCAATATGATTATCCTATGGGGTTTCTGGTATGGGTATGCTATTGATTTTGTGGGATATGGACCTTTTGACACTATTACGGGAATTAAGACAACGCCTTCCGCATCTCAAATACTAGAAGCTGGTAAAGATAATGCTGTTGGACTAGGGTTTTACTTGTTCGCGCCTTTCTGGATGATATATTTCTTATTAGGGATCGGAGCCGCTTTTTTATATGATGCAATTAGACCAACTGAACAAAAACGTTCTCAAATTTGGGGTTATATTGCAGATAGTATTACTATAATTATTCTTTGTGTTGCGGCTGCTCATGTTTCGCAGGGTTATTTTCATTTAACCCCTGAAATTACAAAAGTTCCTGTAGACTTTTATTTCATGAGACCTGAAGAGGCAAATAGTTATGCTGATCCAGGAATTACGAATCGAATTTGGGACGAAATTTATAGTCGTTCATTTGCACCTCTAACTCTCCTATGGATTTTTGCAATTAGTACAGGAAAAGGTTTAACAGCTAGAATTTTAAGAGCACGCCCTTTATCTCAATTTCTTGCTCCTACAGCTTATGCTTGTTTTCTATTTCATCAAATGGTGGGGCAATGGTACTATGCGATTACACGTCATGGACATTGGTGGAACTGGTGGGAACATCGTAAGAGTTTCTATTGGTTTAGCCCAGAACCGGTTCCTGTAGAATGGTATGAGTACTTCTATCTTGTAGGTTTAGTTGTTCTCTTTGCAAAGTTAGTTCAACCATTTGATAGCTTACTTCATAACATTTATTCGAAACTTTTGGGAATAGCCAGAAAACAAAAACTAAAGGAACAACCTGCCTTAGATATTGCTAATATCGTATTAAAAACGGCTACTAATATAGCTGGCTTGGAAGTTAGCAGAGATCTTGGTTTAAATGATAATGGCTTGGCCTCGCTTGGTACTGTTAGATTTATTAGTGCGCTTGAAACTGAGTTTTCTTCATTTAATTACAACTTGTCTCTTTCAGTTTCAGAAGTTATAGCAGCTCAAGATTTGAATGAAATTATTGAATTAATTCAAAGAAAGCTCAATGAAGAAGAGGAATCTGAATTGATAGAAATTGCTTATAAACAAAATACAATTTAGATTAATTTTCTGAAAAGTTATTTCTATGACAAAAAGGAGATCCTGAGTTTTCAGATCTCCTTTTATTAAGAATAAGTATTACATAATCTTATTACCAACCCCACATTCAGGCCTTCCCTTCTTTAAATTTACTCAGACAACGCTAATAACTTCTTAACATACTCAATCGCATTATTTTCGATGTCTTGATGAGTCGGAACATCGTCATCTTCTGAAGGGTTTGTATCTAAACCATAAAATGCATGAAGTGGTTGGTAGTCCGCCCCAACATATAAAGCTGTGAGCTTAAATGGAGTAAAAATCTGCTCTAAAGAAAGCTTGTATTCACCATACTCTGAATAAACTTTTTCTTTCACACCAGCGGACAAAGCCAACATAAACTTTTTATTTTTAAGCTTGTCACCTGTTGAGCCGTAAGCCCAACCATAAGTCACAACTTCATCAATCCATTGTTTCAAAAGCGGTGGACAGTTAAACCAATACACTGGAAATTGAAACACTAAATTTTCGTGTTCTTCTACCAATGCTTGCTCTTTGGCAACATCAATTACCCCGTCTGGATAGGCTTGATAAATTTGGTGAACTGTAAATTGATCTGGATGTTTTTTTAGTTCCTCTACCCATCTTTTATTTACAACAGACTGATCTATGTGAGGATGGGTAACAATGACTAATGTCTTTTTCATTATGAAAACACTCTTATCGAAAAGTAGATAAATCGATTATAGAAGTGTGCTTTCCTAAATATAAGTACGGTAATTTATGTTATATACTATACTAAAAGATAGTGTAGATTTTAAAAATGACTGAATGCGTTCCATCACATACGCCATTAGAAGAGACAGGTTTCGGCTACACCCTTTCTTTAATTAATGGCAAATATAAAATGATTATTATGTATTGGCTGTATGAAAAAAATGTCATGCGTTTTAATGAGATGCAACGCTGCATTGGCAATATTTCGTTTAGAACGCTCAGCAATACACTTAAAGAGTTAGAAAGAGATGGACTGATTACTCGCAAGGAATATCCTCAAATTCCGCCTAAAGTTGAGTACCGTCTTTCGGAAAGAGGACAGTCTTTGATTCCTTTGTTAGATATGATGTGCCAATGGGGCGAGCAAAATAAGCCGTCTTAGTTTTATAGACTTGAAGTGATACTAAATATGAGACATGAATTAAGAGAAATTTTTATTAAGGGATGCGACGAGAAAATTGAAAAGAAGGGAGACAATGTTGGTCTGTCTTTTTATGCTTTTTTTAAAAATAAGAACGATAACCCTGAGCTACTGATGGAAGCAGCGCATTGGTGGATTATGGAGCATAAGCTAGATCACTTCGAGAAAGCTGTGAAGATTAAACAGTTGATTTTGAGTGAGCATTAAAAATTAGACTGGAAGGCTATCAGAAAGAGGATAGTCTTTATTTTACTAATTATTTAGTTTTAAACAGATAGATTTAATATGCGATTTATAGTCTAACACTCAAATACCACCAATGAAAATAAATAGATAAAGTTATAAAATATATAAAAAAAATAAAAAATACTAAAGTTGAATGAAAATCAAAATAAAAAAAAGTTAAAATAATAGTATGAAAACAAAATATAGCTAACAAATAAAAATTTTCAATCATAAAAAAACCACTATAATTCAAAAAATTTATTATTTTTTTATTTTTAAAAATTAATTCATCACCCTTCAACAATCTATAATTTAAAAAAATATTTTGAAAAAAATAAAATACAAATAAAATAAAAAATATCCAAATTAAAAACATATCCTGATTAATTAATGTATTAAATACCCCATCTACCTCTTTGAAATTATTTTGTTTTTTTATAAAAAACGAGTAACAAACATCCCAAATTGCTGCAATATAAAAAAAAATAGTAAGTAACATTCCAGACTTCCAAGGGAATTCACATAAAATTTCAAAGAAGTAAACTTTTTTAAACGGGATAGCTTTTCTTTTCATATTTTATAGTCTCACTACTATTAACTTTTATAAAATATTATTTTACTTAATTATTATATAGTAGCCACTATTTCCCTTATTTAAACTAAAAGTCTCTATATCAAAAATTTATATTGCCTAAAAAACATAACTCCTTGATTTTTAATATATTTTACACGCATGGCTCATGATGATATAATGCGCTATAGCGCATTATATCATCATGAGCCATGCTGTCGTTAGGCTTACTTGTGCCTTTCATAATTATTTAAATATAATATGCTACTTATTCTATGAAGACCCCCTCACTTAACTATCGATTAGGTAATGAACGATAATGGGTGCACACAGACTCCCATACGCCATTTCTAAAACGAAGATAAGTTTGTACTCGAACAACTTTCGGTCCCATAGCACAACCCTCTTAATTACGTCAATTGGGGGAATTGACACCCATAACTCGCGTTATATAAGCAACGTTCATCATGGATAAATGAGGGTCTTCACGTTTGTAATTATAATGTTATTTTTTGATTTTTTCACTCTTTTTAATAAATTTACTATTGATAAAAATTTTTTTTAATTTAATAATGGGTCCATTACGACCCCTGTCATTCTTTTGAATCGCTCAGGGGTTTTTAATTTCTGATATTCCTTAAAATTGTCTCCCATTCATCACTCAGCTCATGATCAAGTCCCATATTGTTTAGGCCAAACCCATGAGTAGACATGTCAGGTAAAGCCTTTAAAAGTTCAATAAGTCTTTCAATCCACTGAGTATTAGAATTAATAGCTTTTAGCAGAAAAGAACAAATACACAAAATTGAAAATAGTTTAGTTCTATTTATTCCATGATCCAATTTTCTAATCCAACTATAAGCAGATTCTGGAGGATAAGTAGGAACATTCATTATACTTCTATTCCAAAGTCTAGAGTGGTGAGCACAAATATTCCGTATTTCACCTAATACTTTTAACCATTTATAAAAAATACGGCCATTCTGAACGCCATATTTCAAAGAAATTTTATCTTGATCATCTTCTAACATTCCTCCATATAGTTTAGCTAAAGCACCAAAGTCCCATACTTCACAAATTACCCAAACAGGTACAGGTACTAACCCGTTGTCTTTATGATGTTTGATGAAATCCTCTTTAGATCTTTTAATAAGCGATGCATTTTTGCTTAACCATTGATGATGATTAGAAAGAAACTCTCCACTATTTGAGTTGCTTATGAAATCTTTATAGAAAAACTGAGATTCTAAATAAGAATAGGGGCCATATTCTCCTAACAAATAAGCAATTTGTGATCGTAATGCAATTTCTATTCTTTCTATAGCATCCAACAATAATAGTCTTAGCTTTTTATCAAAAATATATAAGTCAATAATAGTTTTAAAATTAACATTTTGATAATTATCTAATTTTACTATTCCTCCAGGATATTCAGAATTAGCTTTCAATTTCTTAGCAGGATATGCACAGCACTGACCACTATCTTTTTTAAAAGGATATAGATATCCACTTAAACGATAGTAACCTATACGTTCTAGACACTCCTTAGCCATATCTCGGTTAGAAATCACAACATTTCTTGAAGCTAATAAGTCTAATTGTTCATTTAAAGATAACCAAGCTTTAGGATTCGACATTTATATTCCCCTACCCTAAAAGATCATCTATACCAATTTCTGATGCTCTTATTTCTAATACTAAAAATAATTTTTCGCGGTTTTCATTAACTTCACGATGTGGACCATACATATAATATACAATTACCTTATAAGGGTTTAAAAGAATGGCAAAACAAACCTTAATATTAATAAATATTACATTCTAAAATTTTATATTTCAAATGCTTAAACTCAATTTCCTATACACTTCAATGTAATTATAATCCTATATTCTTTATGCTTATTGGATATTAGAGGGGTATCAAACAGACTAAGAATTACCTTAGGCGATTAAGCCTCATAAAATATAGAATTGAGCGCTCAAATATTTAAGTTTAAATAAAAAGGCCTAAAGCTAGGCCTTCCCCATCAAACACGCTTTAAAAAATACTCAAGTAATGTGTCTCTGTCCTTTGCCTGATCTGTACCTAAAAGTCCAAAAATCGCGCCATCAATCATAAATACAAAAATATCAGACTCTTCATATGTGGCTCTTTTTTTAGATTCCCTCAGTACCCAAAAAATTTCATTTTTAAGCCAGCGCCTATATCTGAGTGCAGTTTGATAGGCATTTGGATAAAGCTTTTTAATTTCAAAAATCGCTTTAAACAAAAGGTAATAGGCACCTTTTAGGTCAGCATGTAAAAGGTAAATTTGCCTGAGCTGATGAACCAAATCTGGATATTGGCGAGCTTCGCTTATCGCCCTCACTTTTTCTTTTAACTGCTCTTTTTGAACCAATAAACACATTTCAATTAGTCTTTCTTTGGAGTGAAAGTAGTTGTAAAAAGTGGCTTTGGTAATTTTGGCCTCACTAACAATTCGGTCCACCCCGACCTTGTTAAAGCCATGTTGTTTAAATAACTCGGCTGCTGTGTATAGCGCTCGCGTCGCTCGAAAGGAAGCTTCTAAATTTTTCATGTATACCGCTTAAAATAATTTTTTGTTGTATGTAAAAGAGATAGAAATGCCGTCGCTCTTAAATTGAGCACTAAAAACAGGCATGCAAAAGCGGCACAAAAAAGGTGTGCTCGCCTATCTCGGGTTTTATTGTTGCTATGATTTTTTAGTCGTAATGACTTATGGCTTAAAACCTAGAGTCGGTTAAACCGTTTTAAAGACCAGTTGGGTATAGATGTAAAGATTTTGGCAATCGTTGCCAATGAGAGAGATGAAATAGTACGCATGTGCGGACTCCTTGTGTGTAAAGGAGTTCTACCCAATCACTGTCAAATGATGGTGGCAGAACGAGAGAAGGTTGACAGACTGACACACAAGAATCAGCACGCACAAGGCGTCCCTCCCTCGCCCTACCGCTACGAAGGGGGACGAACGAGTTCGCCACCAAAAAGAGAACTTTTTGATGTCTTGTGTGTTATATCGATCTGTCAAAATCGACTGGCAATGTGGCCAGCAGCCAAAGGATAATCCGCGTATTTTGGAGTGTCAATGTAAGGTTGAATAGAAATTGGTTAAATAATTATTGTTGTTTATTCAATTAGATATTTAAGCTAAAAAGACCTCCAATTTAAATTTAACGATGTCATGATAATAAAAATATAGGATAGTGAATTATGATTGAGTTCATGATTTGAATAGGTAATTAATAATGATAATAAAGGGATCTCCCACCAGTTCAGAAGAATACCAACTTATCTTTCAATGGCTTGATGAGCGGTTCCATTATTCTATTGGGGCAATGGCTTTTCTTAATCAAACACAAGCTACCAATACCGAGTGGCAACTCTTACGTTTGTATAATTCACAAAACGCCGAGCAACTTTTAGGAGTCGCGGTCACAGTTGCTGGGGGCACCTGCTTCTGGGTTCCATCAGAGGCATCGTCTGGTTCATTACTCTGTACATCAATTTTAGAGCTTCAACCGCGTCGGATCGTCACCACCGCGATCGGGCGAGACTTATTGCATGCCGAGATCAAACAAAAAGGACGTATTTTAAGAGAATATGATCAATGGATCATGGTTTGCTCACACCAATTTTCTGAAGCTCAAGGGCGCTTGGCTGAACTTTCGGATATTGCCCGGCTTAATGAATATCAACATCTATATAATAAAGAGCGCTCAGTAAATGAAACACCTGACTGGGCATCTCTAATTCAACAACAAAAAATTATTGTGCTTGAAGCAAATCAACAAATCGTTTCGATAGTGCGTTTAGGCATAGAAACCGATCGTCTGGTTTCTATTGGCGGCACATATACCTTCCCTGCTTATCGCCGAAAAGGTTTTGCCGAACGCGTCTTAAAATTTGCAGTTAATCAGATTGTTGCAACGGGACGGATTGCCCACTTAATTGTCGACGTTGATAACACCCCAGCGGTTACCCTTTACCGCCAAATGGGTTTTGAATGCATAGAGTCGTCTTACATTGCTTACCCAGAGTATTTATAAAAAATTATTCATTTTCAAACCTATTTAAATGAACAGATTGATCACGCTATAAATAAAAGCTACAGTAAATAAAGTTTGAATTTTATAACTTTAAATAAATTGATAATGCATGCAGGCAAAGACATGGAAACCATACATGATTTTTATCGCCGCTTTTCTTTAACCAGAGATAGCGATTACTCGGTTCCATCGACTTCGTTTGGACATTTTAACGTATTCCAACGCGATGCCTGCTCGTTCCTGACGCCTTATAGCCGCCGCGATTATTATAAAATTTCACTGGTTTTAGGCACAGGTGAACTTCACTATGCTAACCGCTGGATACGAGTCGACCGCCCTGCTTTACTGTTTTCAAACCCGATGGTGCCCTATGCATGGGAAATTAATTCGCCTGAACAGGCAGGCTGGTTTTGTCTATTTACCGAAGAGTTTGTAAACCAAGAATCGCGACAAAGCTTTTTAAAAGACTCACCGCTGTTTAAAGTCGACGGCGACCCGCTATATTTTTTAAATGACCAACAAGTTGAAGAAATTTCATTTATTTTCAAAAAGATGATGACTGAAATAAATTCAGACTATATTCATAAATACAACATTTTAAGAAATTATTTGCACCTACTTGTGCATGAAGCCATGAAAATGCAACCGACCCAACAGTTTGAAAAACATAGCAATGCTGCTGTTCGGATTTGCCATTTATTCTTTGAATTATTAGAACGCCAGTTCCCGATCGACTCGCCACATTTTCAGCTGAAACTCAAAACAGCAAATGACTATGCCTATGGCTTGTCGGTGCATGTGAACCATTTAAACCGAGCTGTAAAAGAAGCCACAGGTAAAACCACCTCTGAGCATATTAGCTCGCGTATTACGCAAGAAGCCAAAGCGCTGCTACAACACACCAGTTGGAATATTTCCGAAATTGCCTATAGCTTAGGCTTTGAATATTCAGCGTATTTCACCAATTTCTTTAAGAAAAATACAGGCTTTTCGCCTAAAAAATTCCGCGAAGACTGTGTGGCCTAAAAACAGATTGTTTGAATTTTATAATTATTGGTTTGAATGTTATACGTCAGTTTGAGCCAAAGCATTTTATAGTTTTTCTACTCAAGTGATTTTGCAAAAAGAGTGTGAAAAATGAAATATAGAACTTTAGGACAAACAGGCGAAAAAGTATCAGCACTTGGTTTAGGTTGCATGGGAATGAGCTTTGCCTATGGTGCCTCAGACGACACACAAAGCATTGCAACTTTAGAAAAAGCCTTGGACCTCGGCATTAACTTTTGGGACACCGCCGACATGTACGGCAACGGCGCAAACGAAGTTTTGCTCTCAAAAGTTTTAGAAAAACACCGCGACAAAGTGTTCTTGGCGACCAAATTTGGCTTTCGCTATAAAGAAGACAACCTTAACCCACAAAACTCTTTAGAGTCTTATATTGATGGTTCTCCAGAGTGGATTAAAGTTGCGGTCGAAAACAGTTTAAAACGCTTAAATACAGACGTGATTGATTTGTATTATGCGCACCGCATTGACCCGAATGTTCCAGTTGAAGACACCATTGGTGCAATGGCGGACTTGGTCAAACAAGGTAAAGTTCGTTACCTAGGACTCAGTGAAGCGTCGGCTGAAACTATTCGTAAAGCGCATGCGATTCACCCGATTGCAGCGGTTCAACATGAATACTCGCTACTTACCCGTGAGTTTGAGCAAACCCATTTGCAAACCATTCGCGAGTTAGGCATTAGCCTTGTGCCATATTCACCGCTATCGCGTGGTTTAATCACCAATACGCTTGATGTGGGTAGCCTAGACGAAAACGATTTCCGTCGCCAATTACCACGCTATCAAGGCGATAACTGGAAAAATAACCAAAGCTTAGCACAAGCATTTAGCGAATTTGCCCAAAGCAAAAATGCGACAGCTGCTCAACTGGCTTTGGCTTGGATTTTGGCGCAAGGTGACGACATTATTCCAATTCCAGGTACGCGTAAAATCGAACGACTTGTGGAAAATGCGGGTGCTGTAGATCTTCATTTAACAGCGGCAGATTTGGCAGAAATTGAAGCGATTATTGCGAGATATCCAAATATGGGCGCACGCTATAACGCTCAGCAACTCGCAGCGGTGAATCACTAAAATATAAGCCATAAAAAAGTCCGACTCAGTGTCGGACTTTTTAGTTTAGTCTTTGTTATAAGTGCCTTGCTGGCGCCCACCTTCCCAAATTGCGTCTAAGGACTTGTCAGAAATCGTTAGACTTTCAGGGAAAATACTTAAATCCTTTTTAAATTTAGAGTCTGGTTTTAAACCAATACAGTCTCCATTTTTCCACCATGTACCTTCGGCATATTGGTCTAAAGCACCCACAGCAAGCATCCATTTAAACTTGCCGTCTGGTTGAAGTAAAAGTTCTGAACCCACTTCCATCACACCATTTAAATAATAGTGCCCACTCCAAGCCTCGTCAGCTTTTTGGAATTTCACTTCTTTGCATGTGCTAATTGGCTCTGCATAAATTTGAGCAGAAAAAATAACCGTTGAAAGAAGAAGTAGAGGCTCAAATATATTTTTCATTATTGTGTTCCTATATGTTTAATCTTATTTTCCAGACTCAACTTTTAAATAAGTGCCATCCGCATAAACGTTATGTCCAAAGCCACAGCCCGAGTTGCCCTCGTTTTGTTTAACTTGAATGTAATTGCCTAATTTTGCATTGGTTTTAAAATTGAGTTGAATGCGGCAGTCTTCGTCTTTATAAAGAATTTGCTTGGCATTGGTCGGCATTTTAGTATCGAACTGCCCCATGTTTGGGCCATAAATTAAGCTTCTGAGGCCCATATAAACACCCGAATAGCCAATCGCATATTGGCCCTGTTTGCGACTTACCGTAATGTGATCCCATTCACCAAAACCCGAGTAACGCACATATTCACCTGATAGGTCATTGGACGCTTTAGGGGCTCGCAACTGCTTAAGGTTAAATTGACTAGATTTTGATTTTTCATCGAGCATAAACCATGCTCTCGCCCAAAGTGGCTGACCTAATTTAGCATAGGCTAAGCCCACATTATTGTTGGCAACTTCAATATCACGGTCAGTAAATTTAACTGTGGTTTCATCTGCATTAGCTTTACAAAAAGCAGTCCAAGAGGCTTGGTTTTGGAAATTTTCGAGCGCCTTTTTATATTGTTTTTGGTCATAGAATTTCTTACCTAAGCTCGCGTATTGCTTCACTTTATTACAGCTTTGTTGTAGCTCTTGTTCATAAGAAAACTCTGCATGCGTGACCGCCAAAGCTGAAAGTGTAAGAACCGCGCAGCCTGTAATAATTGATTTAATCATTTTTAAAATTCTTTAATAATTAACTAATTATATAATATGAGCTGGCGCTCTAAATCACAATTATTTGAAACAAAAGTCTATAGAATGCTTTAGTCTTGAGTAAAATTTATTAAATCAATTCAAAATAAATCATTGAAAATATTAAGCGTTAATTGGTTATTTTTGTTGAATATTCATCCAAAAAATATTGTAGACTGCATGCGTAAAACTTAGGAAGAATTATAAGAGTGAATAATCTAATTATTGGAAGCCTATTTGCGCTTTGTGCAGCTGCACTCAATGCCTCTATTGGTGTAATTAGTAAATTACTCATGCACAGTGGTTTAAACCCACAAGACATTGCCTTTTTAAAAACCATTATCGCCTTTTTCTTTTTAAGTGCTTTTTTATTTAAAGTCCCTGTTAGCCAAAAGATTGCATACATTAGCAGCACGCCAAGTAAACTCAGCGTTTTTACTCAAATTGCCATCTGTGCTTTTTTAGGGATTTTCTCTTTATTCTTTTTCGAGACGATTGCCTATAACCACGGTGCTGCGGCCAATGTCGTGGTGGTACTCATGGCTTCGGCTGCCATCTCTGCCCTATTTTTTGGTCGGTTCATTTTAAAAGAAAGCATCTACATTCATTCGCTTATTGGAACACTATTAGCAGTTGCGGGGATTAGTATCATTTCTTGGAAAGGT
Organism: Acinetobacter sp. 22512; assembly: GCF_052044755.1. Classification (NCBI taxonomy): domain Bacteria; kingdom Pseudomonadati; phylum Pseudomonadota; class Gammaproteobacteria; order Moraxellales; family Moraxellaceae; genus Acinetobacter; species Acinetobacter sp. 22512. The sequence continues at coordinate 145,456 of NZ_JBQENP010000002.1, forward strand.
GAAAATAGCCTTTTAATGCTGATCAACGCTTCTATTGCCGGTACAGGTTATGGCTTATTTTCAGTTTTAGTTAAAAAGTTCAAATTAAACGGCGGGCTGTTTCTGACTAAATATTTATTGCTGTTTGGTAGCGTTTATCTTGCGGTTCCGTTTTTAATTAATTTTCACAGCATTAATTTTAATAGTGATATTGTTTTAGGTTTGATTGGTTTAGCTGTGCTGCCGACCATACTCGGCTTTTTCTGTACCACTAAAGCATTGTCTTATATGAGTGCGGCCAAGGTGCAGGTGACCGAGCTTTCTGAACCGATTTTTGCAGCACTTATGGCTTGGGTTTTCATTCACGAACAGCCAACTTTATCGTTTTTATATGGCGCGATTTTTATTATTTCAGGCATTTTTTTAATGAACAGAGCGCCGAAATCAAACTAGCTGATTTCATTTATTTCGTTGGCGTGGTGACAAGCCACTTGCACCACACTGGCAAAATTAATTGCCATTTGCGAAGGGGCATGTTTCTTATAAGCAAGCCCTAAACCCACCGTAGGGACAGGCGCTTTCAAAGAGCGATAAGCCACGCCTTGTATTTGCAATTGTTTGGTCGATTCAGGAACCAAAGACACTCCTAAATTTGCAGACACCAACGATAAAATTGACACAATTTGCGGAGCATTTTGTCCAATTTTTGGTTCAAAACCACGCTCATGACAGGCTTGTTTAATCGCATCAAAAAGCCCTGCACTAATGGATGGTGGCGAGACAATAAAATCAAGCTCTCGGAGTGCCGTTAAATCAATTTCTGGTGATGCATCGTCGAGTTGAAAAGACTCAGAAGGTAAAGCCGCAATGAGTGGTTCTGCTAATAATTCTTGAAGAATGAGACTATCTGGAATGTTGCGTGGTGAGCGAATAATCGCGACATCTAAGCGGTCTTCAAGCAATAAATCGATGAGTAGTAAGGTGTTGGCTTCTTCAAGTTTTAAATTCACTTTCGGGTATTGCTGCTGGAAATAGCGAACACATTTAGGAATGAGAGGGTTCAGCATTGAAGTGCCAGTAAAACCTAATCGTAGTTGACCCACTTCGCCATTTGCCACTTGTTTAACTAAGCTTGCTGCATCTTCTACACGCTGTTGTACTGGCTGAATTGCATTTAAAAAGGCAAGCCCTGCTTCGGTCAGTTCCACCCCATGAGGTGATCGAATAAATAAATCTGCACCTAGCTCTTCTTCTAAGTCTCGTATTTGCATGCTTAAAGGCGGCTGGCTCATGTTTAAGCGTTGCGCAGCTTTGGTAAAGTTTTTTTCTTCTGCTACCGCTAAAAAGTAGCGTATATGTCTTAGTTCCATCGCTATATATAAAACATATCATGACCAATTGTTAAATATATTAGAAAAATACCTCTCAAATTGCTAATTTTAATTTATCGAACTTTCTCGATGCAGCATGCCTTTAGGCACTGCTCTTTTTCTGTCATGGTCATGATATGAACTCTTCATCTACACCCAGTACCTTAAACACTGAGGCAACGTCTGTTCTTTCCTGTGAGTGGATTCACAAAGGAACTAAAGCCTATAAACACGCAGGATTTGCTTTATTCCTCGTAGGTTTTGCTAGTTTCTCTCTGATTTATTGTGTACAGCCACTCTTACCTGCATTTAGCCAAAGCTTCCAGATTAGCCCTGCAAGTAGCTCTTTAGCACTGTCATTAACGACTGCCTTTTTAGCGATTTCAATTGTGCTATCGAGTGCTTTTTCACAAGCCCTTGGCCGTCGTGGTGTAATTTTTACATCAATGCTGTGTGCAGCAATTTTAAATATTGTCTCAATGTTTACCCCGAACTGGCACAGTTTGCTGATGGCACGCGCTTTAGAAGGTTTGCTGCTCGGTGGTGTTCCCGCAGTGACGATGGCTTGGATTGCCGAAGAAATTGCACCTGAGCACTTGGGTAAAACCATGGGTTTATATATTGCAGGTACGGCTTTTGGTGGCATGATGGGCCGTGTCGGCATGGGTATTTTGGTTGAATATTTTTCGTGGCGCACAGCCCTAGGCTTACTTGGGGCAATCTGTTTTATTTGCTCGATTGCCTTTTTAAAGCTACTTCCTGCTTCGCGTAATTTTGTGCAGAAAAAAGGGCTAAATTTAGATTTTCACATGCAAATGTGGCGTGCTCATTTAAGCAATACAAAATTATTACGCCTATTTGCGATTGGTTTCTTGCTGACTAGTGTTTTTGTGACTTTGTTTAACTATGCCACTTTCCGTTTAAGTGGAGCACCTTATTCACTCAGTCAGACACAAATTAGCCTTATTTTCTTGTCGTATAGCTTTGGCATGGTGTCTTCATCGTTGGCAGGTAGCTTAGCGGATCGCTTTGGTAAAAAAACCATGATGATGGGTGGTTTTGCCTTAATGATTGTAGGGAGCCTCATGACCCTACTCAGCTCGCTTTTCGGCATTATTATTGGTATTGCATTTATTACCACAGGTTTCTTTATTACACACTCACTTACCAGTAGTTCTGTAGGCGCTGAAAGCAAACAAGCTAAAGCACATGCTAGTTCGCTCTACTTACTTTTTTACTATATGGGTTCAAGTATTGTCGGCTCAGCGGGCGGTTGGTTCTGGTTACACGGTGGCTGGAGTGCCATTGTAGGTTTAACCGTGGTCTTGTCTTTAATTGGAATATTTTTAGCGGTTTATACTTCACATGCCAAAGCACATTAATGTAGTAAAACTCTAACTTTTTCAGGCTAGCCCCTATGAGCATTTAAAAATGATATGAAAAAATTTAAATGCTCATTTTTTGGCTTGTAATTTTTTTAAGAAACTGTAAAATTCACTCCACATCGCCGGCATAGCTCAGTTGGTAGAGCAACTGACTTGTAATCAGTAGGTCCACAGTTCGAATCCGTGTGCCGGCACCATCATTAAACCTCATGAATATTTGATTTATGGGGTTTTTTGTTGTCTGTAGATTTTACAATCTATCTTGTGACTCTATTGTCTTAGGTGGCAAAGAAATTCGTTAATAAGAAATGAAAAAAGCCCAACATCCTGTTGGGCTTTTTTCGTATTTCGTTACTAGGTACACTTCCTGTAATACCTCACGTCCTGATGCTTAAACTTATTATTGTTGTTTTACGTTTCGGAACTTCCTGTTCCTGATGAGTTCATCATAGGCAATTTATCACGTCATAGAAAGACGCCAATTTCCCGAATGTATGTAAGAAAAAGCGTACATGGTTCTTTTAAATTTAAAACTTGATTTGCGATCATTGAAATAAAAATATGAATTTATAAACAAGTTCTGTTCGTCAATTAAATAAGAAGACGATATAATGAGATTATTACTTTATTTCTAAAATAAATTTAAAAACAACAAGGAACGAGATGTTTACTTTGCCATCAAATCTTTTTCAACCTTTAGTGACCATACTTGCATGCCTTATTATTATTGTAAGTAAAATGCCGCAGCTAAAATATAGAAAAACTATATTATTTTTCGCCATTGTCAGCTTTACTTTAATCTGTACTTTGGCAATATTTGGCTTCTTTAATTAAGCCTTATTTCTTGCTCTTCTCTATCATTTTTTCAAAGTGTTTAAGGTTTGGATTCAACGTATCCCATGCATAGGCTTGGCTCACAAACACCTCTGCTCTAGGGTGATAGAGACTCGGGTCATCAAGCGTACCTGCACGTATTGAAATCATTTCAGGCGCAATTTCAGGTAAGCCAAAAAGCTGAGAACCACACGTCGGGCAAAACGCTCGTTTAATAGGTCGCCCAGAAGATCCCAAAGTCTCAAAAATTTCAGCTCACCACTTACTTTCAATTCAGTTTGGTGAAAAAAAGCGATTGGTGCATAGGCCGAACCTGTGGCCTTTTGGCAATCTCGACAGTGGCAATTAAAGCTATAACGTGGCTCTGCTTCACTTTGGTAGCTCACAGCTCCACATAAACACGATCCTTGATATTTGGCTGACATAGCTCATCCTATTTTTTTATTGCTGTGATTTGAATATAACGTACATATCCATTTTGGTAGAGTTGTTGGCATAACTTTGCAGTCATTTGAATTTTAAAATTTGCCAATCCTCGGCTTTGCTTTTGTCCTTGTTGATTTTGAATATATTTCGAAAAACCGAGTAATACTTGCTCAGATAAATCTTCAATTTGAATATCGACAAAACCTTGTTGTTCCAAGGTAGCTCTCAGCATTTTTTCATTTGGCACAGTATCCCAAGCGACATTTGCTGCTTTGAGTAGATAACGATGCTTTTGTTCTTGTAGAGCGGTCATGTTTTGACATGAATCGGCACGCATTAGATAGTGAAAACCTAATCGTCCTTTTGAATTTAAAACTGGAGCGATGGAATCTAGAAATGAATTTAAATTGCTGTGATAAGCGGCATCGATACACAACACCACATCGAAGTATTGTTTAAATTCAAATTGTTTTAAATTTAAAAATGAACCGCAAAAAATCTGGCTTATTTCGGGAATAAGATTTTGAATTTTATGAACACATTGGGCTTGCAAGTCAACTGCACTGAGGCTTTTAGGCTGATAATGCTGTAACCAGTGCAACAAACTTGCACCCTGTCCGCAGCCTAAATCTAAGAGATAATCTTTTGAATTTAAATTGACAGCTTGTGCCAAATGGTCAGCCAATTGGCAACAAGCTTCACGGTAGTTTAGGGTATTTTTCCAAAAACCCAAATTTGTCCAAGCAAGCTCTTGATCATCCCCTAAGCTTGATGCATCAATTGCATATTTATGGGGAATGTATCGAGAGAGAGCTGCTCGAACTTTTGTTTTCACAATTTTAGTAGCCGAGTTCTGGGGCAACTTCGACCTTAGGTTTTAAACCTACAAATGGTAAAGGTGCACCTAAAATTTCAGCAATATGCATGGCAGAAGTAACTGCTGACTCTAAAATTGGCAAGCCATCACACGACCATGAACCACAGTAGAATACTTTACGGCTCGGGTCTAAATGGCGTTGTTGCAATTCTTTGTTTAAAGCAACCGTTTGTGAGTCTACAACCGCACGCGTTAAAGTCACTTTTGAAATAACTTTTTTAGGGTCAATATCAACCACTGGACGCCAAGTTTGGAATACAGGATTTTTACCCACGAGTGTTGGCTCAACCGCATTCATCCAAACTGTAAATTGCTGACGCGTAAACTTACGGTCCATCATGTAGCTCAGCACTGACCAGTCCTTACGGCGTGGTGGCATAACGGTCGCATCGGTATGAATAACAAGATCACCTTGCTCAAAGCGGAATTGCTTAAGCAAGTTCATATCTTCTGCAAACTGTTCAGGATTTAAAAACTCATCGATTTTAGACGTTGGCGTTGCAACAATCACTCGATCAAATAAGTTTTGTTCACCTTGGCTGTTTTCAACCAGTACTTTTTCGCCTTGTTGCTCAACTTTCTTAATTGCCGATCCGCTATGGATATCGATGCCTTTAATCAAGCTATCTACAAATGCTGGTGTGCCACCTTTCATGCGCAACAACATGTCGCCATCAGTTAAGTGACGTAAAAACTCAAGTAAGTTTTTTGCAGGCCAATCGCCAATTGTTTTCGGATTACACGTACAGATTGTATAGAGCACTGGCATAACCACACCATGCCAGAATACTTCTTCAATATCGTTCTGATTAATAAATTCAGCGAGGGTAATATCTTGATTTTTAGATTTGAAAAACTGGTGAATCGCAGTTTTTAATTGCAACATCCCTTTCACAAGACGCCAGCCATATTGCTGAATGCCTTTACGGTTATTAATAATCGGGAAATTACCAATACGGCTACGAGAAGTCGTTAACCATGTTTCCGTACGATCTTCGAATAACCAGCTACAAGACATATAAGTACGAACTGGGAAAGTTTTAATGCCTAAATGAGCAGCAAGGCTAAGTGTATTTTTCCATAAGTGAGGATTCATCACACGTAGCGGTGCATCAATAATTCCACCATCGAACTCAATGCTATGGCTATCCATTCCCCGGCCAGGAAGTGCTTCAAATATCGTGATCGTATGCCCTGCATCTTTCAGAATTCTTGCTGCCGCAAGCCCTGCCATTCCACTGCCAATAATTGCGATATTCAAAATGATGTCCCATTTTTCGAGAATTTTTTTGATTATCACTCATACCCCAAAAAAACACCGTATTAAAAACTACCAGATTTTTATTTTTTGCATCAATTTATATAGAAAATATTTAGCTACTAATCAGATCAAGTTTTTATATTTTTTTACAAAATCAGAGAAGCCGATAAAACCTTATATTTTTTGAAAATTTAAAAAAAATCTTTTAAATAAAATAAGATAATTTAACTATTTTTATATCATTTGTTTTACAAGAATCTTTTTTTAATATATTATTAACTCATAATAATGAGAAGCAAATCACATAAAACAATGCCGCAACAACAATGAAAACCATCATAAAAACAGAATCTTTACAGCGAAAAAGCCCGCTATTCACACTTGATAGCGGGCTTTTTATTACTTTGTTTTTAGAGGTTCTTCAAATGCAATTCGGCAATTTATGCTTCTTGCATGATTGAACCGAATTTTCCACGATTAAAATCATTAATCGCTTCCATAATCTCAGCTTTGGTATTCATGACGAATGGACCATAACCTTCGATTGGTTCATTGAGTGGTTGGCCAGTCAACACTAAAAATTTAGTGTCTTCTTCTGCATTTAAACTAAACTCAACGCCCTCACGAGACAAAATCGCAACGGTTTTACCTTCAAGACGATTTGCATCATTGACTACAACCGCACCATCTAATATCACAACAAGCGTGGTGTGACCTTCAGGTACATAGAGGGTATGTTTTTGGCCTTTAACCAATTTACCGTCCCATACATTTAATGGGCTAAATGTAGTTGCAGCACCTTTTGCATCTGCATATTCACCTGCAATTACGCGCAAATGACTACCTTGTTCGTCTAGTGCAATGTCTGGAATATCTTTCGCTTCAATCGCTTGGTATTTTCCAGGCGTCATTTTTGAATGAGCAGGTAAATTTACCCACAATTGCACCATTTCAAACAGACCACCATGCTCTGCAAATTCAGGAGAATGGAACTCTTCATGCAACACGCCTGCACCCGCAGTCATCCACTGTACATCACCAGTTTTAATGGTTCCGCCGCCGCCGCTTGAGTCTTTATGAGTCACTTCACCTTGGTAGGCGATGGTCACTGTTTCAAAGCCACGGTGAGGATGCGAACCGACACCTTGTTGTTCAGTTGTTGGCGAGAATGTATAAGGCGCTGCATAATCGAGTAGCAAAAATGGGCTTAGGGTTTGGCCTAAACGGTCATAAGAGAATAGGTTATATACAGGGAAACCATCACCCACCCAATGCATGTGGTTATTTTGATATGCACCAAGAAATTTCTTCATCTGATCTCTCCTATATATGTAGGATTTTCTTGAACTGGTATTGATTTTACGCCTCAATAATTGCAGTTTATAGATCAGGATTAGCAACACATTATTTCATCTATGAGACAATCATAGAATTTAATGTGCTCTTTTTAAGATCGTCCTATTTTTAAAATTCTTAATCCTATTTTTTAGACTTAATCACGACATAAAACTCAACTAGCATAATTTTAGGCAATAACGACCTACTCAATAATTTTTGATTATTTATTTTGATAACACGAGGACATAAAAATGGCTCAAGATTACGTGCGTTTAGACAAGGATAATGCTGCGGTTCTTTTAGTTGACCATCAAGCAGGTTTACTTTCTTTAGTTCGAGATATCGACCCAGATAAATTTAAAAACAACGTATTAGCACTTGCTGATGCTGCTAAATATTTCAATTTACCAACTATTCTTACCACGAGTTTTGAAAACGGTCCAAATGGTCCTTTAGTTCCAGAATTAAAAGAACTTTTCCCAGATGCACCTTTTATTCCACGTCCTGGTCAAATCAACGCTTGGGACAATGAAGACTTCGTAAAAGCAGTTAAAGCGACAGGTAAAAAACAACTGATTATTGCAGGTGTGGTGACTGAAGTTTGTGTGGCATTCCCTGCACTATCTGCACTCGCAGAAGGCTTTGAAGTGTTTGTGATTACTGATGCTTCTGGTACTTTCAACGAATTAACACGTGATGCTGCTTGGGATCGTATGTCAAAAGCAGGTGCTCAGCTGATGACTTGGTTTGGCATGGCTTGTGAATTACACCGCGACTGGCGTAATGATGTGGAAGGTCTAGGTGCCTTGTTCTCAAATCATATTCCTGATTACCGCAACCTGATGACAAGCTATAGCTTTAATACCTCACAAAAATAAGTTCTATTGACAAGATTAGAGTGCTTAAGCGCTCTAATCTTAAATTTAAATGGATTGATCGGACATTGATAAGTTCTTTTGATGATTTTTATTATTTCTATTTAGTCGTAAAACACGGCGGCTTTAGTGCAGCCAGTGATGCTGAAAATATTAGTAAATCTAAGCTCAGCCGACGCATTATTGACCTTGAAAATAAATTTAATGTCAGCCTGATTCAAAGAACAACACGTCATTTTAAGGTGACCGATTTAGGCCAAGAGTTTTATGAGGAATGCTGCAAGGTTATTACTCAAGTTGAATGTGCAGAAAACGTGTTATTAAAGCAAAAAAGTGAACCTCAAGGATTGGTCAAAATTAGTTGCCCGCCTCTGATGATGCATTTTCAAATTAGAAAAATTTTAAATCAGTTTTTAAAAACCTACCCCAAAGTTGAGATCGCACTCGAGCTAACAAGCCGTCGAGTAGATATCTTGCATGATGACATCGACCTCGCGATTCGGACCAATTTCGAACCGAATGAAGATTCGAATTTAATTGTTCGTGATGTGATTAAAACCGATCATTGTTTGGTGGCTTCGCCTGAATTGTTGCAAGGTCGCACCATTAAGCATTATTCCGAATTACAGGACTTTCCAAGTATTAGCTTAGGTACACAAAAGCAAAATCCTATTTGGCATCTATGCAATATTCGTAACGGTGAATCAGTTGATGTGCCTTATCAACCACGAATCAAAAGTAATGATTTAGCTGGTGTGTATTATGCCGTCATGGATGGTTTAGGCATTGCCGACCTTCCTTTTTTAACCGTCGAATCTGAAATCCGTAAAGGCACGCTTATTCATATTCTTCCTGACTGGAAGTCGAATATTGGTACGCTGCAATTGGTTTATGTTTCGAGAAAAGGCCAACGTCTTGTGGTTGAAAAACTCATTGAAACGCTGATTGATGAACTCAGGCGTTTGCCTGAAAGTCGTGATGGCTATCTATCGACTTAAAATAAAAAACCGGTCATGAATGGGCATGACCGGTTTTTTATGAAACATTACATACAGCATAACTGTATGTTTTCGTTCAGAACAAAACGAACTCGCTTTATTCCTTACTCAGATAAGTCTACACAAAGGTATTTCATCTCGACATATTCTTCGATGCCGAATTTTGAACCTTCACGACCTAGACCTGACTGCTTTACGCCACCAAACGGAGCAACTTCATTTGAAATCGCGCCCGTGTTAATGCCGACCATACCGTACTCAAGTGCTTCACCCACTCGCCATTGACGAGCTGTGCTTTGAGTAAATAAATAAGCAGCTAAACCAAACTCGGTATCGTTCGCCATCGCCACTGCTTCATCTTCAGTTTTAAAGCGGAATAGTGGTGCAAGCGGACCAAAAGTTTCTTCTTTAGACACTTTCATGTCTTGCGTTACGCCAGTTAACACAGTCGGTTCAAAGAATGTGCCACCAAGTGCCGAGCGTTGACCACCAATACGAATTGTCGCGCCTTTCTCAGTTGCATCTGCAATATGAGACTGAACTTTTGCAATCGCATCTTCATCAATTAAAGGCCCTTGAGTTGAACCTTCTTGACGGCCATCGCCAACTTTAAGCTTAGACACGGCTTCAACCAAACGCTCTGCCAATGCATCATAAATACCGTCTTGAACATAAATACGGTTAGCACATACACAAGTTTGACCGCTGTTACGATATTTACTTGCCATAATGCCCTGAACTGCTTGTTCAAGGTTAGCATCGTCAAATACCACAACTGGTGCATTACCACCAAGTTCAAGTGAAAGCTTTTTAATGGTTGGCGCACATTGTTGCATCAAGATACGGCCAACTTGCGTTGAACCAGTAAAGCTTAACTTACGAACAATATCGCTTTCGCATAGGGTTTTGCCCACTTCAACCGCATCACCACTAATGTTAATTAAAACATCTGCTGGTAAGCCTGCCTGTAAAGCCAATACTTCAAGCGCATAAGCGGTTAACGGCGTTTGTTCTGCTGGTTTAACCAACATTGAACAACCCGCAGCAATCGCTGGACCTGCTTTACGCGTAATCATAGCAGCAGGGAAATTCCACGGCGTAATTGCAGCTGTAACGCCAATCGCTTGTTTAATCACGAGCAGACGTTGGTTTGGCAACGTAGGTGTTAAGACTTCACCATCAATACGGCGCGCTTGCTCGGCAAACCAGCGGATGAATGAGGCTGCATAACCAATTTCACCACGTGCTTCTGCCAATGGTTTACCTTGCTCAGCTGTTAAGATTTGAGCCAGATTTTCTTTGTGCTCAAGCATGAGGTTGTACCATGCCAATAACACATCAGCACGCGCCAAAGCAGTTTGCTTTTTCCAAGCAGCTTGCGCTTTTGCTGAACGGTTAATTGCGGCTTCAACTCCTGCACGGTCATAGGTTTTTACCCATGCCAAAGTTTCACCTGTAGCAGCATCATTAACTTCGATATAGTCATTTGATGCAGGTGCTTCTAATGAAATATCAGGATGTTTTAATAAATACTGCAAATTATTTTGAATCATGCAGATTGCTCCATTGCTTTTGCACTACCTGCTTTGAGTGTCGCAAAACCTTGTTTCAAGATATCAAGGCCTTGACGAAATTGTTCAGCAGGAATGGTTAATGGATATAAGAAACGAATTACATTACCGTATTTACCACAAGTAAGAAGTAACAACCCGTTTTCCATTGCATAGTTTTGTACAACTTTTGCTTGTTCAGCTGTTTCAAGTTCTACTGCAACCATTGAACCTAATGCACGAATATCAGTTACGACGTCGCCTGTTGCTTGCTGAATATCTTTAAGGGTAGCGACTAGCTCTGCACCTAATTCATTTGCACGGTCGCATAAGTTTTCTTCTTCAATCGCATCAATCACTGCGTGCGCAGCAGCAACCGCAATTGGGCTACCTGCGTAAGTACCGCCTAAACCACCAGGGTTTGGTGCATCCATCACTTCTGCACGGCCCACAACACCTGAAATAGGGAAACCGCCGCCCAAGCTTTTCGCCATCGTGATGAGGTCTGCTTTAGTCTCGTAATAGTTCATTGCAAATAATTTACCAGTACGAGCAAAACCTGATTGCACTTCGTCAGCAACCAATAAAATACCGTGCTTGTCACAAATTGAACGTAAACGTTTTAAGAACTCAGCTGGCACAACATTGAAACCGCCCTCACCTTGTACTGGCTCAAGCACAATTGCCGCAACATCATGTGGTGCAATATCTTCACTGAAAATATCTTCAACGCTTTCAATTGCCGCGTCTACTGAAATACCTTTAGCAGGCACTGGGTAACGTGCATGGAAAACACCCGCTGGCATTACGCCGAAATCACGTTTGTAAGGAGCCGTTTTACCTGTCATTGCCATCGTCATAAATGAACGACCGTGGAAACCGTTACCAAAAGTGATAATGCCGTGACGACCTGTGTAAGAACGAGCAATCTTCACCGCATTTTCAACTGCTTCTGCACCTGTAGTGAAAAAAGCAGACTTTGCAGGACCAGCAATTGGCGCGCGTTCATTAATACGCTCAGCTAAAGCGACATAGCTTTCATATGGTGTTACTTGATAGGCAGTATGCGTAAATTTAGTAAGTTGTTCAGTCACCGCTGCAATCACTTTAGGGTGGCGATGGCCTGTATTTAAAACCGCGATACCACCAGCAAAGTCGATAAATTGATTGCCTTCCTTGTCCCAAAGCGTAGCATTTTCAGCTTTTTCCGCATACCACTGGCACATCACGCCTACACCACGTGGAGTTGCTTGCTGTTTACGTGCGTTAAGTGCAGAATGTTGATTATCCATTTGATTCCCTCATATTTTCATCATCAGTTGCAGCTTTGGTTTCTTGCATCCTGTGCTTAATTTTCAGGGTGCTTTACAACGACTGCCTATGCATGTAATTTCGCTCGTCTGATGCCAACTGACGAGAGCCACTTTTTAACTGTAGGAGAGAGCCAATTGCGTAGTTTACTTGGAGATCATTTGCTGCAACGACTCCAACAGGACACTGAAGGGAAACTACATCAACGCCTTTTCCGTTGCCTGCGTGGTGCCATTATTGATGGAGTCATCCAGCCCAAGACTCGTCTACCTGCGTCACGCGATTTAGCCAGTGAAATTCATGTTTCGAGAAATACAGTGCTCACTGCCTATGAACAGCTACAAGCGGAAGGTTATTTAGAGGCTCGTACAGGCCATGGCACATGGGTTGCCGAAAAATTACCAGAGAGTTTTTTAAATACACAAAACAAGAAAAAAGTAGTTTCAAGCCCGAAAGTTCAAAATTCTTATGCGCTATCACAGCGTGGTTCCAACTTATTGGGCTATGCCGCAGCGTCGCCACACCAATGGGGAGCTTTCGTGCCGGGAGCACCAGATGTGACTGAGTTCCCACATCATATTTTTAGTCGTATTCAAGCACGTTTAAGCCGAGAGCCTGACATTAACCGCCTGATTTATAGCAACGCAGGTGGATGTATTGAGCTTCGAAGTGCATTGGCAGATTACTTACGTGTTGCGCGTTCAGTCCAGTGCGATGCTGACCAGATTATTATTACCGAAGGCATCCACCAAGCGATCGACTTAGTCTCACGTGCGCTTAGTGATATGGGAGATAAAATCTGGATTGAAGATCCTGCTTATTGGGGTATGCGTAATACGTTACGAATTAATGGCCTTGATATTCAGCCAATGCCTGTCGATGCTGAAGGTATTATTCCTGAGGAAAATCCGGCCAAGCCTCCTAAACTCATTTTTGTCACGCCTTCACACCAATATCCGCTTGGCTCTCATTTAAGCCTAAACCGCCGACGTAAACTGATTGAGATTGCACGTCAGCATAATAGCTGGATTGTAGAAGATGACTATGACAGTGAGTTCCGATTCTCGGGGCAGCCTTACCCGTCTTTACAAGGTTTAGAAAATGATGCGCCTGTGCTGTACATGGGCACATTCAGTAAAACCATTTATCCATCTCTTAGAATTGGCTATTTAGTCGTACCTAAGCCGCTCTTTTCGCCATTACGAATTGTGGCAGCCGAGCTGTATCGTGGTGGGCACTTGCTTGAGCAAAAAGCCTTAGCTGAATTTATTCGTGAAGGCCATTATGAAGCGCATATTCGCCGTATGCGCCTGCTCTATGGCAAACGCCGCGACTACTTGGTGAGCTTAATTCAACGTTATCTTGGTCCCGAATTTATTCATGAATATGATGAAGCGGCAGGGTTACATCTGGTTTTAAAACTACCAAACTCTTGCGATGATGTCGCGATTGCAGCCACAGCGCTTGAACGTGGTGTCAAAGTTCGTCCTCTTTCACAGTACTACATGCAGTCACATGCACATGCAGAACGTGGGCTGCTGATGGGCTTTGCCTGTGTAAATGAAAAAGATATGGTGATGGCTTTTGGCGTCTTGCTCCAATGCTTACGTGAAGCAGGCGTACCTACGCTAAATTAACTTTCCTCTGTTATTAAAACAAATAAAAAAGAGCCTGTTTGTAAGGCTCTTTTTTTATTTAAAAATTTAAACTAACTTTTCTTCATGACTATGAGTTAAATGGGTCGCTCTACGATCTTTACCCCAACCTAGCTTTTCAGACAACAAACCGAAGAACACAATAATGCCGAACAGCGCTGTGGTGTAAATCACTTCTTTAAAATAGGTGCCTTCAATCAACATGGTAAGAATTGCACCAATAATTGCAAAGATCACCACATAAGTTAGATAAGGGAACATCCACATTTTAAAGTCAATTTTCACGCCTTCAGCCTCTAACTTTTTACGCATACGAAGCTGAGAATAAGCAATAGTCAGATATACATAGAGTGTGGCTGCACCTGTTGTTAACATGAAAAAGTCATAAACATTCATACTCTCGGTTGCAGTTAAAACTACGGCAATCACAGAGAAGAAGCATGACACAATCACGCCTACCCAAGGACTACTTTTACTGTTTACAGAGCCAAAACTTTTCGGTGCATCACCACGTTTAGCTAAAGAGAACAACATACGTGAACACGTATAAAGAGCTGAGTTAAAGCAACTACATACTGAGGTTAGAACCACGAAGTTTACGATATGGCGCGCGCCAGGAATGCCTAGTGCAGACAGAGTTACGCTATAGGTTCCCCAAGTTGAATCTTTCAAAAGTTCATTGTTGTGGGGAATCAAACATACCGCAACGAACATTGAACCAACGTAGAATAAAATAATTCGCCAAACCACCGAGTTTGATGCTTTACGAATTTCTTTCGATGGGTTTGCCGACTCTGCTGCCGCTACCGTAACAATTTCAGCACCAATGTAGGCAAACATGACCCCAAGCAAGGCTGTAATAACGGATGAGCCGCCATTTGGCATAAAGCCTTGAGAGGTTAAATTACTAATACCAGAAGCAGCCGGATTACCCCAAGGCCACAAATGCATGATCGCTAAACTACCAATCACAAGAAAAATAACAATCGCGATGACTTTGATGAGGGCGAACCAAAACTCAAATTCACCATAGTTTTTCACGTTTTGTAAATTAACGACAACCAGTGCGCCAATCACCACGACCATATAGACCCAGATCGGTATAAACGGGAACCAATTGTTTAGAATTTTTCCTGCCACATAGGCTTCCCACCCCATGAGCATGGCCAGAGTACACCAGTACAACCAACCAATTGAAAACCCTGCCCAACGGCCAATCGCACGGTCAGCATAAGTTGAAAAAGAGCCACTATCAGGGTTTAAAACGGCCATCTCGCCTAACATACGCATGATGAACCAAACGAGTAGACCACCTAAAGCGTAAGTTAAGAAAACTACAGGTCCGGTATTGTAAATAATACTACCTGAGCCGACGAATAGAGAACCACCAATAACCCCTGCAATCGAGATCATCGTTAAGTGGCGTGATTTGAGTCCATGTTTTAAACTTTGGGAGTGATTGGCTTCAGAACCATTTTGATGAGCTGCCATATCATTTTCCTTAATATATGGAGGATATCGGCTAGTCTCGGAAATCCTCCGAAGCCAAAAAATATCCCCTAAAAATTTAGCCGTTCTGCTCAATTCCTAAAACAGAAAATTCACTGAGCTTATCCGGCGCTTCCGTATGCATACTTCCAATAGCTTTAATTTGTCGTTTCGGCACTCAAGAAACGAGAGCCATTTTTGTAATAAAAGAGAGAGCCAATTGCAAAATTTATACGCAAAATTGGCCCTTTTTGTAGGGGATGCTGGTAAATGGCTTTTAGTTTTTATTTTAATCAGATTGAAATTCTTTAGTTTTGTTCAGAAATTAATAATGCCTTTGTGCCTGTTTCCAACGCTCTAAATATATGTTTCTGGTCAGCTGGATAACAAATATAGTCTCCAACACCAAGCTCAACAGCTTCATCAATTAAGCCCACCAAAGCTTTACCTTCAACCACAATAATATGCTCCACAGAACCAACAGGGTGTGGCTCTGAAAGACGGTCTTCACCCGGTTCAACAATCAATAAATACACATCTCGGCGCGCATGAGGTGGACAAGTCGCCAACAAAATTGCTTTGTAGTTGGCAATCTCAGAACTCACTGTTGGCCCATCACCACAGCGAATGACTTGTACCTGATTGCTTGGTTCTTCCATCAACCGTGCAAATGGAATATTGAGTGCAACACAAAGTGCCCATAAGGTTTCAATACTTGGATTACCTTGCCCTGCCTCTAATTGTGACAGTGTAGATTTAGCAACACCTGCACGACGAGCAACCTCTGCCAATGAAAGCCCTGCTCTTTGACGTTCACGCGTTAAACCTTTGGCAATAATTTCGATTGGCTGAGACATTCACCACATCCGTTCTATAAAAAAAACGATCGTTCGTTTTGACAAAACGATCAGACTTATTCATTATAATGGAAAATCGTTCGTTATATCATGCTATGTCCACATACTCTCTAATTAAAAAACTTAGTAAAGACACTACCCGCTCGATTTTCTTTGTATGTCTAGCGACGAGTGTCGTTGGTATGTCTTTAGGTTCACTCGCTGCAAGTTATGGCTTAGCGCTCTGGATCCCGCTTTGTCTATCCGTGTTTGTGCTCGCAGGAACTGCTGAATTTATTTTTATTGGTTTCTTGGCTGTAGGTGGTAGCCCAATTGCAGCTGCGATTGCAGGACTACTCGTCAATTTAAGACATCTACCTTTTGGTATTGCAGTCAATGAACTAATCCGTGGCAAATATTCTCGATATTTCGGGGCTCATATCATGAACGATGAAAGCGTTTTGTTTGGCATGGCACAGCCCGATTTTGAAACAAAAAAGGCTGCTTACTGGTTATGTGGTATTTGCATTATGCTGAGTTGGCCACTGGGTGTAACGGCGGGTTATTTCATTGGAAGTGCTATTCCAGACCCTAAAACATTTGGCTTAGATGCCATTTTCCCAGCGATTTTAATTGCTCTTACTTTTAATGCTTTAAAGAATAAATCCACTCGAAAAGCTGCATTTGCCGGATCAACTTTAGCGCTGATCACCACACCCTTTTTAGCCGCAGGACTTCCAATTCTGATTTCGCTTTTTGGATTGATATGGGGTAGAAAAAAATGAGTCAACAGTTACTGATTATTGTAGGAATAGCTCTACTTGCACTTGGAACGTACAGTATTCGTTTTGCTGGCTTTCACTTAGGTGCCAAGTTTTCGTTTTCTGAAAAATACCAAGTTTTACTCTCAAACGGTGCAACGGTCTTGCTCTGTGCGATTGCAGTGACGACAACATTTTTTGAAGGTCAACATTTCGCAGGTTTTGCACGAATATTTGGTGTTGGCTTAGCACTGTTCTTGGTTTGGAAAAAAGTACCGCTGTTATTAGTGATTTGCTTGGCAGCTGCCGGCACGGCACTTATACGTTTGCTTGGAATTGAGTAATAAAAAAGGCGAGATAAACTCGCCTTTTTTTGAAACTTTGATTAGAACGGATATACCCACCAATAAAAAATAAACCATTTATTTACAATACATTAAATAATAATGTTAATTAATATGTTAAATTTAACAAATAAAACTTAACAAAACTTGTAATCACAAAAAAAGTTAGTACACAAATGAACTTTCTTAAATTTATTTGATGTAGAATTTAAGCCCTCACCAATTATCTTCATTACCATTACGAAATTTCATGATACCTTCATTGAATAGCTTTATCGTATATATTTCTTCCGTACTTAATTTCGATTTATCAGCACTATTAATTATTTTTTCAATTTTTTCAACATCATAGAAATCATTTATATTACCAACTTTAATGTAATAATGCTTTTTACTAACTTTACCATCAAAAGATGTACTATACTGAATGCATTGAAATAAGAACTTTAATAAATCTTGAAAATTGGTCGAGATTAAATCTATCCAATTATTTATATCTTGTATTTCCCCCCATTCTTTCCAACGATATAAAAGCGTTAAGAGTGCCTTATTTTCCAACAAACTCTCTTTATCAGAAAATGCAAAAACTTTTAATTTTTGCACAAACAGTTGTTTAATTGAAGTATAATGAAAATCATTTAATAATATTTCTTTATTTTCATTCCTTTTCGTTTGCTCGGATACAAGTAATTTTGCAATCATCACAAATTCATTTGATTTTTTAAAACATTCTAATAATATTTCACCCCGTTTTTCTATATTATCAATACGACTAAGAAAGTTATAAATTAGTCGATATATAAAAGATTGAGCACCGAATATATCAAAAAAACTTGTATCATCATCATTCACTAAATCCCCTACGCCTACTAGTGTTGATATATAAGGAATAGCTGAATCCTCAACCACTTGATTTTCATAAGACTCAAATTGTGACAGAAACTCTTTCAACTTATGGCTAGCATTTAACTCTAAAATCTTACTTTTCATTAAATTTTCATTAGCTGTTAAACCAATAAAATCAACCAAATCAGACTTAGTAATATCATTTTCAGATAAGGATAATTGAAAATAATTTTCAAAGTTTTTTTTATGACAAATTCTACCTTCTGAAAACCAATTATTATATGAAGAATATTCATAGTAAGAATTACCCGTAATCCAGTGAATTGTCGGAAATAATTCATTCAATATTTTCTCTATCCCTTCTCTATTAATTTTTGATGCTTTTGATATTATAGAATCAATTGTTATTTTAAAGGCATCTTTATTATTCTCTCTAGTACTTCCTACTGATTGAAATTGTGTAAATGCATGTTTAGAAATTGATAATTCATTATAGACCTCTGGCTCAAAAACACGCAGACATTCTACAGCTATTAAATCTACTGGATTTGCCTCAAAAACAGTTCGTCCCTTTAATAAAGAGAAATGGAATGCTAACGTAGAAGTATATCGATATACATTTCTTAAATTTTTAAAATAATTTTTCAATCCGGCATGATAAAGCCTTGTCCATCGATCCTGATCAAATTGTAAAGTAGAATTTTTATCTAATTCTAGAATTTTATTTAAACGATCAAACAAAACCTCATGTACTTGTTCTTGTGAGACTTGAGGAATATTAAAAGGAACTTGAATAATTTTTTCTAAGTAATCTTTTCCAGATTGAGTCGCATCTGTGAGTCTCTGCTCTACAATATTTCTTTGAAATAATAATAAAAAAGTTACATTTGGAAATTCAGTATTTGCCTTTATAAGTTGAAAAATCATTCTTAATTCTGAGGAGGTTAATCTATCCAAGTCATCCATAACTATAAGGATTGGATCTTTAAGTTCCTGCAACTCTAACTTCAATTCGTTCCGTATTTCTGCCAAATTCTTTTCACTATCCTTAGCCTTTTCACCATAATATCCTGATAATTTTCTTAAAGTTTCTATGAACCATTTGAGAAGAGGGCTTATTGCAACTATTCCAGTAGTTAATAAAGTAATTATTTTTGTATCATCTATAAAGGCATTGAAAAATCCAATCCCTGCTATTACAGATACTATAATTGGAAGTGAGTTAGAAGTAGAATTCAAAAAAACCTCACTTGCAGCAAGATAGTTACCATACTTTTTAAAAGAATCCGCTAAATTTTTATACTTCTCTGAGGAACTTTCTTTTCCAATCGATTTCGAGATTTCATTAAAAAATGCTTTTGTTATTTTTTCTTGTGCTGCCCATTCCCATGGAGAGAACTCAATAACTAAGGGCTTTGAAGTTTTATTCTTCATATATGTCAAAGCCATATTTTTTACTGAAGACTTTCCTGTTCCCCAATCTCCATACAATGCAACAACAAGGCTATCCTTACCATTCCAGTTACTAATAGCCTCAGCTAAATTTTCCGAAAATTTTGCTCTTCCTAGCAAATCCTCATCAATATTATGAATTGGACGGTCAGCTGAGAAATTAAATTTATCTATATTATTCATAAATATAAAAAGTAAGAATTATTTTACTCTATTCTACAACTTTTATATTTAAAAACATATATATACAAGAAGTAATTTTCATATATAGTGTTTCCACTAACAAAAACCACCCGACAAATAAGATAGAAATCTATTATTTCAATAAGAATTCCGACTTATACGTAACTTTATTTGAGATTGAAGATAATTAATATTTAGAAAATGCCCCTTAGCATAAAGAGTAGCAAGTTGATTAATTATTTTTTTTGCTCTTTTAGATAACCCCACCCGTGATAAAATACTTAAATAAAAATCCAAGAATTTATCTTCATAACTACCTTCAGAACTTAAGTTAATAAACTTTTCACAGCAATAATTAAAAGCGACTTGAATAACATTATAGGTTCCTATATCATTATTTATAAAATTATTTTTTTTAATTATTACATTTTCTAGAAGATCTATTATAATTCCGCTAAAATTAAAATCTTCTGGAAATTCTAGGGGGCTTTTAAGAATAAGATTTGATAATAATTCAATATCAGCATTATCATCGGAGCATGACAATTGAAATAAGTCATCACTATTGTAAGATGTAAATAAAGAAAAATTAACTAGTTGATATAGTGATATTTTTCTTACACCCAAGGACAAACTACTATTTAAATAAATTAACAAACTATTTAGATTTATTGTTAAATCTGGCTCTATGGCCTTAAAAAATTCATTAATAATAGAATCTAAACATAACCAAGGTATTTTATATGAATAAGAATCTTTCATAGAAGAATATACAGAATGGCCTAATATATCTTTTAACTCAGTGATATGAATTGGCACATCTATAGCTTGAGGCATTAAAACATTACTATAAGATATCAATTCGTTTATAGCATCAATAAATAATGAATACTCACTTTTTATTACATCAGCATTTGTAATTATTAATTTCCCATTATCCAAACCTGCTTTCATATATTTTTCATCAGACAAATTTTCAACCCATGACTTTACCTCCTTTTCTGTGATACTAGTAATGTAAACTTCAATATTTAAATTTTTTAAACCTTTATATAAACCATTTAAACATAAAAAAATAAAAGAATATGTATCTAATATCAACTGTGAAGGTTTTTCTAAAATACCACTACATTTAAATAAACATGAATTTCCTAGAGGATTTTGAAGTACACCTAATGCTGCTTCAACTTCATTGTCTGGCAATATTAACTTACCTTTAAGGTACATACTAATACTTGTATCAGCTAGTTTTTCTTTTTTATTATCTTTTGAATCAAATTTTGAAAGCATTTTTGTTATATCCTCTACAGCGTTATTTTCACTTACTGTAAAAGAATAAAACAAAGCTGGTTCTTTAGAGCGGTGTCTATTCTCCTCAACGATCTCTTGTGCTATTTTAAAAATTGCAACATCAGCAGGTAGAATATTTAATAGTTTTATATCATTAAAATCATATTCTCCAATTTCACCTATTTTTAATCTGCTTAATGTTTCACCTAGACCAGAAGATGAATCAATAAAGTATGAAAAGCTAGAATTTGATTTTATTATTAATTTTAAATATGTTTTAGAGTTAAGTTCATATTCAACACCATGCATAATTAAATCATTATCTATTGAATCTATAGCAACACATACATTTTCAGATAAAGCACTGAAATATATCTTACATATTTCATTTGCCACACCTACCGGGTCATTAATAAACAATCCAGCTAATTTTTTCTGAACAAAGACATAGTCAATTTTGTTAGAAATTAATTGTAAAAGTAAAAACAAATAATCATTTTTATTTAAAAATACTTCTTCAGGAATGCTATTTACTATATCTTTTAATTCCAATGTTGATAGTATATTCAATTCAATCTTTATTTTATTAAACCAAACATATGCAGAAAATTTATAAATATCTAAAGCTTTATCAATATTTATTTTCGCATTACAAAAATCTCCATTTACTGCAAAACAAGATGATTGTATAATTAACAATTCAAAATCCCACTCATCTTCTGGAATACAATCTAATCTACTTTGAAGTGAAACGTATTGTTCCAAACCTAATAAAGAATTCAAATAATGCTTATACAATGGTGACACAAAATTACTTTCTGATAAAACAGGTTCAATTACTTCTTTAATTTGATTAAATAAAGGTTTCTTTTGAGCCATTAAATTATTACAGAATATCATCAGGGTAGATGGCATTATTCTCTTAATTTCTTTCTTATAAATAGAAATAAAATTATTAATACTTAATTCAAAACATTCTATGTTCTTATAATCATTTTCAATATTTAGATATATATATGACTCAAAAAATATTACGAAAAACTTTTCCAACATTTCATCATTAAGCTCAACCAAACCTCCTTTTTTAATCCACTGATCTACTAATATAAAATCTACTTTTTTAGCATAAAGAAGATTAGATAAAGTAATTGTTTCTTCTTCATTAATTCTCAGACCATTTTCCAACTTAGAATGCAGTTCTTCATCTAATTCTAACTGATCAATATTTCTTACTTTTAACAAATTTTCAGCCAAATCTTTATCTAATACTCTTATCTGATCAATAAATCTGTAACTTAAATCTAACAAAGCTTTGATTGTTAAACCTGTATAAAGTAATAAACAGATTAACACATTTATTTCTTGTTTAATCAAAATTGTATAAGACGAAATATTTTCACAAAATTCAATTGATAAATCGATAATTTTTATTGAATTATCTCTATGATCATACATTATAGGTTGATACTTTTTATCAGGATAAATTTCATCTAATTTAACCGCTATTGATAACGCTTGTATGTACCTATCATTTGACATTTTTTTTGTAATTTCAATAGTATCATTGGCTAACTTATAGTTTCCAACTCTACAAAAACCTAAACATAAATTAACTAATTCATATAAATCCAATAGAAATTTATTTTCTTCAAAATATTTTTTTAATTCTTCTTGAGAAGCTAAATTTTTATTATATATGCACTTAACATAATAACCTTTTTCATCAGTAATTGAGTTAAAAATAGATATGGATTCTTCTTTCTCATTTAAATCATTAAGACTTAAAAGTGTAAAAAAAGCTAAGTCCTTAATTATTAACTCACTACTATTTTGTCTAATAATATGCTTAACTTTTAATATTGATTCTTCTTTTCCCTCCTGATTTACAACATAATTATAATAAATATCTAATATTTTTATTAAGTTTTTCACCTCATTAGTTTTTGAATCTATATCATTTAGCAATTCTAATTTATGTTTAGTTTCATCATATTTTTCAAATTGAATAAGTGACATAATTGACTGAACTACAGTCCTAAAATCTCCCGATTGCATCGAATATACAATCTTGTCTCTAGCTACATTATCACCACTTCCATAATGACTTTGATTTATTTCAGGTGTCATATTTTAAACTATCCTTTATTATTTATTAACTATCTTATCCCTCCCAACATTATCTCCACTACCAGAATGTTTTTGATTTATCGTGGTTTTATTCCCTTCAATTTTTATTTCTTTTAATATTTCAATTAAATCTTTATTCTGCTCAAAACTTTGCTGTAAACCACGCTCCCCTAATAGTTCTAAGTTTTGTACTTTATTAATCTCAATGGCTGTTTTTTGAACAACTGATTCATCCACTATCCATCCAATCAATTCATTTTTTAAGGATTGTGCTGATACTACAATTGATCTTTTGAGCATATCATAAACTATTCCTGATAAAATTGTTGCTGTCATAAATTCCATCACGTTCTCTCCAATTCTTAGATAGTAGGAATCTAACATATTTTTTATGTTTTTGATTGATTAGTGAATAATTTATATTTTTCTTAGCTAACCTTCGTAATTTTATCTATTCAACCTAGCCCCTCAAACATATCTCACATCCCGCGATCTACCATCATCATAGAGATACAATACTAATATTATATACAGTGATGATGGTAACTCTTATTAGTAGTCTATATGAAAAAAATAAGATATTTAAAAACTACAGAAATTCAAACTGCTTAAATACTAATGTATTTTCATTTGATACTTAATTTTGATGATTTTCATCTTTTGTTTCTGTTTGTGATAGAAATTAGTTTGTATCTAAAAAAAATTAATTTTTTACAGTATGTGGATATCTTTATACTCGAAGTTACAATTAACATGATTCTTTTCTACCTTGATATTCTTTATTGATAATAATTAGCCGAAAGTAACTGACGGATTTCACTTGCCATTTTTGGACTACGCCAAGGAAATAGCACCTTAAGAGCATAGTTAGGTTTAAATCGATCTCTTGTCCCAATATTAACTTGAAACTCTCGCTTCATCGGTGTTCTATGCTCACGTTGATTAATATGTGTTCCCATCATCGGGTTACTAATCACTGTGGTTGTGGTTCTGAAGCGATCTTCAACCAAGTTGTAATGACCTACAGAGGTAATGTAATCAAAAGGATATTTAACTAAACGTTGATCAGGCTGATCAAACAGGATGATGGTTTTATCCTGACTGTTAATCCAGACTCCACGATTTTGATAATTAAAGGTTTCACCCTGACGTTTCAGTTGCTCGGTCATCCCATCAAAGAAAGTATTTCCATATTGATAGAGGTAGTAGATGATCACAAACCAGAATAGATCAAAACCAAAGAAGATATATGCAAAAGCGCCAAAAGAAAAAATCTTGGCAACAATTAAAAAGATCACAATCGGTAAAACTACACACTTTAAAAATAGCTTGGATTTCTTTGGGTAGTTTTCGATTGGAATGATTTTTGGTTTGGTTAATTCAGTCATAGTTATTCCCACACATGTTTAATACAATAGCTCACAATCACAAGGAGGACATAAAAATAGGTATTTTTTATAGGCGTGACTTAGCCATCCACCTTATGAATTGTTCTATTTAAAAATGTTGCTTTTAATACAGCTAATTAAGAATTAGCTCTGTATTCCCCATTGTCTGAAATAACGAGGCTGAGCATGTGGCGAGGCACAGATGAGAAAAAATGAATGAGACATGATAAATTCCTATATGCGAATAAAGGTTCTACCAAATCACTGTCAAATGATGGTGGTAGAACAAAGAGGGGGTTGACAGACTGGGCATATAGAACCAGCACGCACGAAGCGTCCCCCTCCCGTTCTACCGCAAAGGGGGAACACGAGGGTTTCGCACATAAACTCACACTTGAAAAAGTATGAATCAGGTACGCTATACGCCACGGCCTGTCAAAACCGACTGACAATTTAGGTCAGCAAAGGAATGATAGTTTTAAGCAGCCGCTCAGTCAATTACTTTGATTCTTAGCTCAATTAGAAAGTATCTTGATCATCGAATTAATCACTTATTCATCATATTTAGGGTCAAAATTAATCCGAAATTTTCTTGCTCATCGGCTCATTTAACTTAGTAATACTTAGTCCATACTTGTGGGCGTTATATTGCCACACTACAAACTGTTCCAATAGCATAGCGTTCTCTTTTTCCAATCTGGCATTCTTAGCTTCCAAAGCCTCAATTTTAGTTTGAGCAATTTTTAAACTAGCAGGCAATTTCTGTGTTGAATTATTTTTAACCTGCGTAGCTTTGGGTTTTTTGCATTGATCATAGGCATTCTTTACCCGCACATATTTCTGTAAAGTTTGACGAGTTGGTGCAGGCACAAGTTCGAGCTGTAGCTCAATGGCCTGACATAGCCGCTCCCAAGTCAATTTCTGATCTAAAGGCCAATAATCAAGAAGCTCAACAATATTCTCAATGTCTTTATCGGTTAAATGCTGTGCCATATCAAATCCATAAATCCATTTGTAATGCAGGACTGAGCAAATGTGGTTCATCCTCGATCTTTTTACGTTGAGTATTCTCAATAACGGGGATACGTTTACGACCTGCTTTTTGATACGCTAAATCGAGATGTGTAACATCTTCAGAAGGGGGCAGACTCAAAGGTATTCCATCGGGAATGTTTGGATCATCCAATAGAGTAATCATCTGTTCACAACGTTTAATTGTAAGCTCTCTAGTTTGCAACCAGACCGTTGCACCAGTAACATTTTTACTAACAGCCTCCTTATCCTTTGCCCATAAGATTTTTTCTTTTCTAAGTCGATCTTGAAGCCGTTTTTTCTTTTCATCATCCCCCTTAATACAGACATGCTCTGTACAATTAAGACAGTTTCTATACTTTAGGCAGGGTTCATCAATATAAGAATGTGTACAAAGTCCAAACTCGGTAGTATGCATGGACAATGTTGTTTTGGTATTTAGCTCTTGCAGAGTTCGAGGTGTAGCTATTTGGAATGTAAATGTACTATCAGTATTTACTGTACCAACCTCATTTTTCTGCATCTCAATTAAGCCATAATTACGATCTTCAACCGAAGTATGGTCATATACTCGATTTTGCTTCATATCAGCCCGCCCTGACCATTTAGCGAGTAACATGCTATCCATTCCATTGGTATTTGCTATCGTATTCAATAAATGTCGAAACTGATGGGTAGACATACTATAGTCACCATATCCCCACCGTTGAAAAATAGATTGGACATTTGATAACTCATCTTTTCCTCTTAATTTCTTTTTAGTTGGTGATAAATCTTCATTTAAAGTATCAATATGTGGCATCCATAATTCTGAGTAAATAGTTGGTTTATCACGATGGAATTGGTTTGCGAAACAACAAAATAAAGCTTCAGACCATTTAACCTGTACACCATTACCCGTTTTAAACGGTATATAGGGAAAACCTTTAGGTAGTCTATTTCGCAGAATAATATTTAAATCATTCAGGCAGACTTCGTAATCACTAATAGGAATACCTCTAGTTTTTAAAAAGGTTATACCAGCTTTATTCGAGTTTTCATAAGAAGATATATCCAACCCCATCGCTAATAGTACCTCAGAACGCTTTAAAAACTGATCATCAGGCACTTTAGGACAAAGCTCATGTCTTGGAAATTTATCACTTGTCTCAAGCAAATATGCTAAATGTCTAGACTTTTCTGACATCTTAATCAAACGTTCAATAGCCCGTTTTACCGTTGGGATCATGACACTTGGAATGTATTTAATGTCATGCCCATAATTTTTCTGAGCATACCACCTAATACCTAATACTGTCTCAATATTAGAACCATCTGCTGTAAGCCCTAAACTGCTCTTAGAAAGCGTTTGGACTTCTTCCTCGTGGACACAATTATGCTTTAGGAAAAATAGCTCTGATGCTCGTTCTGGCGCAGCTAGAAGCAAACTCACAGCACTGGTGACAAAAATATCTCTATCTGACAACTCTGAATCCTTTCGTGAGAAAATATCAGCTAATGCAAAAATCGCATCCTCATCTGGAAGTTTAGAAGCTCGATGTTCCTCTGACTCTGCATCTAACACAATTGATTTTTCAGAAGGCTTTTTAATTGGACTTTTCCAATCTGGTAAAGCAACTATTTTTAATTGGCGAAGAAAATCCAATAGAATCTTTAGTTGCCTACCTACATGATAAGCAGTACCCGCTTTATAGTTTACCTTTGCATTTTCAGCAGCTAAGTCAAAATCTGCAATAACCAATTTAGTTAAATCAACTTCACCATATCGGTCTAAACATATTTGTTCTATTGCTCGAATTGAAAGAATTGTATCTTGAGTTTTTAACTTACTATTAGTCCTTTGATACTTAACATACGCCTTGGCAAATTCTAGAATTGAATGATGCAAAAGATTTTCAGGTGATCTATCTTTGGATGAAATACCTGTTTTGACAAAGTTTACTTCGCCTTTCCAATAATTCTCATCAAATCTAATATCTTCATTTAATTCTGATAATTGTTTAACAAAATCAATAAACCGCTTAATTTCGGAGTAAGGAGATTGGATTTTGTCAGATGGAAAATATATTAAATTATCCATGATTAAACTCCTTACAAGCATCAATAACTTGCTGAACAGCAATAATTGTTCGATCATTCACGGCAGCGACTTCAAGGCTACACCCCATCGCAATTAGATCATCTCGTTCTTTTATTAATTGCTCTAGAACTAGATGGTGAGGTGCATTTGCCCAAGGCATAAACTTGCTACACAGATAACATGCGATTGGTGCGTAATCGTTACAGTATTGATGTGTACCACATGAGCCGACATCACAATCCTGTTCTACACAAGAAATTCTATTCGCATCTTTAACTTGTGATTGAGCCTCAATCTCATCCTTTACAACTTTTCCCTGAAAAGCATCTGCATATTTGCGTAAACTTTCATCCATGATAGATGATATTTGTTGTGCAATTTCAGGAATACTTTGCACATAGCAATGCGCATTCTGGGTGTCATGATGATCTAACAGCTTTGCAATAACATTCACGCCTGCTTTTTGCCTAGCAGCATTTGTACCAAGCGTGTAGCGAAACCTATAAGCATTAACAAATATTGGCTTACCTGTTTCCCTTGAACGAACACCAAGCTTTCTTACCGCATCTTTTAATTTTTGAGTTAGTTGAACCGTAGGCAAATGAATAATTTCATTCGGTAAAATTTTCGAAATTTCCTTTTCATCGCCCCAATCTAACTCTGTTAATTTTTCAAGATCATAAAATAATGGTAGTTCATCAACTTCCTGTTTTAATAATTCTCGATTAATTGCATTACTCAATGTTTGTTCCAGAATCCGAATATGCTCAAATAAAATTTGAGCGATACTTTCACGAATTCCAACTTCACTAAAAGCAAATCGGAATCCACTAGCACCTCTAACTTTAGCTCTCGGAATGTTAAGTATATGAACTTCATTTTTATCATTAAAATTATACTTATCCGATACGTATAAGTCTTTTATCTTTAATCCTGCAATTTGGATTGGTCTTCTACCAGTCGCACAGAAAATACGAATTAAAGCAGCCTCGTAATAAGAAATCTTATTTTCTGCTAAATATTCGTTGGTTCTAGTGATAATTGCTTGAAATTCAAATGGGCTAAATGGGCCTTCATCTGGATCAAGGGAAAGGACCGCTGCTCCTTTTTCATTGCCACTTAATCTCCATGAATCCATTAAATCATAAATTTCATCATCTACTGAGGAAAAACCCAAATCATATAGTTTTTTCAAAAAAACTCTTAGCATTGCTACTTTGTATTCATCCTTTTTTGATGAATAAAAATTTTTATAATTTAAAAGACCTTTAATTGAAAAATGATCTTCTCCTGTAATATCAGAATATTTACCAATATATTCACACATGTTTGCTGTATGTGAACTTGAGCTATACTTAGCAAAATGAGCCAAAGTCATGACAATTTCTGATTGAACAGAAAATTCATAATTTCGTACTCGAGAGATATCTATAGTTTTATTGATATCTAATACCCATTTCTGATCATCGATACTAAATTCATATCCTTTGAATGAGGTAAAGTTATTTTTTGATTCATCGAAACTATCGGTTTGAATTGATTTATTCATTTTCATCCTCAAATTTTTCTTGGATACTTAAAAAAATCTCTACAGCACGCTTATTCTCTGCACGTCTTGAATATCTTCTTGCACTTTGTGAGTTAGGTATCCATCCCATCAGATATGCACGATCATTTTCAACTTGTGATTCTGTTATTTTTCCTGTTTCCACTAGGATGTGTGACTTCTCAGAAAATTTATCATTCCAAGTATTTCTAAATGCATGTGCATGTACATTGAATTGAACGACTTTAGAAATTTCAGAAAAGATTTTATCTAGAGCTTTTATTGATAAAGGTTTACCTTTATTTGATAAAATCAAAAAGTCTGTTAGCTCTGCATTAGGTACTGTTGACCTATAATTTAAAATATAAGTTTCTAATTTTTTCTTTAAGTTTTGATTGACTGCAATTGATCGACTTCTAGTTTTAACCAACGGCTGATATAGCCTAGAATCACTTCCATCATGAGGATTACGCTTAATAGTAAGATACGATGTACCACCTTTAGAGAGGGTTATATCTGTAATTTTTAAATTTAATAATTCACCTTTACGGCATCCAAGATATAAAAACAAATAGATAATCAGCTCATTTCTATAAATAAGATAATCTGATGTCCAGATACGATTCTGATTATCAGGATCAACCGCCTTGAAAATTTTATTTAATTGATCATTATCAAAAGATTTGTATTCAGACCGAGTATCCATGGACTTACGAGGTCTACGAGATTTTAACAAACGTTTTGTACTTGTTATTGCTGATGAATGAAGATGCGTCTCAAACCATCCAATATATTCAGCAAAATTAGTTAACCGCCGATATATTAATTGTTTAGATACATAGTCCTGAGTAACAACCAATTTTGCTCTAGATCGCTCTTTATTATTACTTTTTGGAAAACTTATGATCTTTTTTTTTGAAGCTGCCCCGCCTAATCGACTACGATTGAAACTGGTTAGATTTACTATAGCTTCTATTTCGTTTAGTTTTAAAAAATCTTTACTTTTTATCCTTTGTTCCAAGTCAATTCCTAACTTATCCAACAACTGAAAGAGCAACTTAATATCTTCCAAAAAAGCAGAAATTGTATTGATTGATTGACCACGATTTCTTAAATGAATGATCGTATATAAATTTGGATAAGTCATAGGAACACCATCACTATTCAAAAGAACAGCAAATCTCTCACCACTACTCATTACAAATCTTTTAACAGACATCATAGTTAAATTTAACAAAATATCTAAGTATTAAATATCATAAGATATAAGTAAAAAAATTTACAGAACCATTTCTAGTATCTGTAAATTTTATTTGTAACTAACTGCTAATAAAGAATAATTTTATAAACTTTACAAAACTATATCTCTAGTAGGTGTCAGAACGGTAAATCGTCGTCTAAATCAGCTGGTGCAGAAGCCGGTTGTTGCGGAGCTTTAGGCGCAAAACCACCCGCTTGAGGGTTGCTTCCACCATTACCGAAACCACCTTGGCTACCATAACCACCGCTGTTTTGGCCGTAGCCGCCACCTTGGTTGTTATTGTTTTGATAACCATTACCACCTTGTTGAGGTGCGTTAAAACGTGGTTGATTAAAATCATTACCACCAGCGAAACCTTGTTCACCTTGTTGACGAGCATCTAACATTTGCATCTGGTCGCCACGGATTTCTGTAGTGTAACGCTCTTGGCCATTTTGGTCTGTCCACTGACGTGTACGTAATGAACCTTCAATATAAACCTTAGAACCTTTACGCAAGAACTGCTGAGCAATTTCCCCTAAACGGTTATGCAAAACAATACGGTGCCATTCTGTTTGTTCTTTACGTTCACCGGTATTTTTATCAGTCCAAGCTTCACTTGTCGCGATTGAAAATTGGGTCAACGAGCCCCCATTTGGAAAAGTTTTTGTTTCAGGATCACGACCCAAAGTACCAACCAAAATAACCTTATTTACACCACGCATTAGCTGTCTTCATCCTATACATTTCTATGTTTTACTTTATAAGAGTTATGCTTAAATGGCTACCTCTTTACCGAACAACTGCGTTAAATCACGTCGCGCAGCATCATCTAGAGACTGTTTATCGACTTTAATATAAGCAACTTGCTGGTCAGGCATCACCACAACTTCTTCGATACCACGAATTGCCAATAGCTGTGTGGTCCACTCATTCACCTGTTGCACTTGCGGCAATGGCAACACAATCGATGACAAATACCGCGGCTGAGCTAAACCAAAACTAATTAGCAACCATATTATAGCAATCCCTGCTAAGACACTCCATCCAATCGCAGTATTATGTAACATCAATAATTGACCACCTAGTGTGCCACCAAAAAAAGCGCCTAAAAACTGACTACTGGCATTTACGCCCATAGCCGTTGCTTTTGACTGGATTGGAGCAGATTTTGACAGCCAAGAAGGCAATAAAGCCTCCATCACATTAAATGCAATAAAGAAAATACCTAGGCCAGCAAGCAAGACATATTTGGATTGATAACCAAATATGAGCAGCAGCAAACCTGCGATAATGCCTGTAATTGCTGTTAAGAAAATCCCGCGCATTTTGCGATATTTTTCAGCGATGATGATGCTTGGAAATGCAAAGAACAGGCTAATGACTAATAGCGGTAAATACACCAAACCATGACTTGCTAAAGGAATATGTGCAAACTCGATAAGTTGTGAAGGCACATAAATAAACATGGCAGTAAGTAATAAGTGCAATGCAAAAACCGAAACGTGCAAACGGTTTAAATCACCCATTTGAATGACTTGCTTAAGCTGTGCCATGTAGCCTTGCTGATAATTACGATGATGACGAGTGACTTTAGGTACAAGCAATAACATCGCAATCGCAATCAAGCCCATAATGGTTGTCACAAAGAACAAACCAGAAATGCCCACAAGGCTTGTGAGCCAAGGCCCAAGGCTAAAAGCGACCACGAAAGACAGACCAATACTCATGCCCATTGCAGCCATGGCTTTAGTACGCTGCTCTTCACGTGTCACATCGGCTAAAAGCGCCATCACGACTGCTGAAACTGCACCAGCACCAGCGATAGCACGACCAATAATTACGCCATAAATCGTGTCAGATAAACCCGCAATTGCACCACCAATCGCAAACAGTAATAGACCAAAGACCACAAGTGGTTTACGGCTAAAACGGTCAGCCAGTAAGCTAAATGGAATTTGCAAAATCGCCTGACTTAAGCCGTAGACACCTACAGCCAAACCAATGAGTGCTGGAGTCGCATATTGATATGACTGCCCAACTACAGAAAAGACAGGAATAATCATGAACAAGCCCAACATGCGTAGCGCAAAAATACTACTTAAGGCAAAAGTTGAGCGACGTTCCAAAGCATTCATCATATCAATACACGTTATCAAACTAGGTAAATTATAAGCCGATTCGTTTCTAAAAATACGGAACACCTTATTTAAAATAACGATTTGGGCTTAAAAAAATAAAGAGGCATTTAGCCTCTTTATTCTATCGAACTTTACTGAAAATTAGCTTAAGGCGATTGTTGCTCGCGCTTTGAATATTGAATTGAAGCAATAACCGCCCAAACAATAAACGCTACACCAATTAAACCAGTAACAACTTCAGGTACATGTACGCCTGTACCACTTGCAATCATAATGAATGCTAAAGCACCGATCGCATAATGCGCGCCATGTTCCAAGAACACATAGGCATCTAGTGTGCCTTTTTCAACAAGGTAAACTGTCATTGAACGGACAAAAATAGCGCCGATCGCAAGGCCCAGCATAATCACGACAACATCGCTGGTAATCGCAAATGCACCGATTACACCATCAAAACTGAATGATGCATCTAACACTTCAAGATATAAGAAACCACCTATACCCGCTTTAACTACGCCAGAAGCCGCGCCCGATCCATCTTTCATAATAGCATTGCCATCTTCGTCAATTTCAGGCTCACCACCTAACATATGACTTAATACTTCAACGCCAATATAAACCACAATGCCCCAAATACCAGCCATAGTCACCACAAGGCGCTGCGACTCATCAACATTTGCTGCCATAATTAACATCGCAATTAGAGCAATAAAGACAGACATTGCTGGTACGCTTGCTAAACTAGAAAGTTTAGCTTCAAGCCATCTGAACCAATGGGTTTCTTTTTCTTCATCAAAGAAGAAGTTTAAGAACACCAATAATAAGAATGTTCCACCAAAAGCCGAAATTTCAGCGTGATGTGCCATTAAACGTTCAGAATAGGTTTTCGGATCATTGAGTGCCAATTTAGCTACTTCAATCATTCCCATATCCGCAGTCACCGCAACAATCGCCACCGGGAAAATTAAACGCATACCAAAAACGGCGATTAAAATACCTACCGTTAAAAAGAGCATTTTCCAGAACGGATCCCAATTACGTAGAACCGATGCATTTACGACAGCATTGTCAAAAGATAAAGAGACCTCCATTACAGCTAAAATGGCTGTAATTGTTAAAGCTTTAAGCATGGTAGACACGCCCGCTTCAGGTCCATGGGTAAAACCCCAATACGCGGATAGTGCTAAACACACCACCGTAAAAAATATCGAAAATCGGAAATGCTTCATGGATCAGACCTATACCAAGAATAAATTTAATCTTTCTTAAAAACCGCCGCTATTATATCGATAATTAACCACAAAACGATGTTGTTTTGTGCCGTTATTCCATTTACTTTATCTCTCTGTTTAATAAAGAAATTTATAATATTTAATTAACTCATTAATCGTATTAAATATTTTCTTTCGATATATCTATCATTATTATTTTTGTATTTTAAAATTGATTTAAAATCTGGTTCAGCTGTCTTAATTTAAATGGAATGTTTTTATGCTTTTTTCTCAAGAACTTTGGCAACGCAATTTAAATTTATATCAAAAAATTCTCGACCTGCCTTTTAATCAGGAACTTGCTAACGGTACTTTAGATAAAGAAGCTTTTTGTCATTATGTTATTCAAGATGCTCAATATTTAGTGGCCTATGGTCGTGTGCTTGCTGTTGCAGCAGCAAAGGCCTTTGAGGCTGACGATATTATGCAATTTTCAGATGCAGCTAAAATTGCAATTGTGGTTGAACGTAGCTTGCATGATGACTTCATGAAAAACTTTGGTGTCACCAAAGAAGAATTTAAAAATACGCCGTTGACCTTGGCAGGCCATCATTACACTTCATTTTTGACAGCAACTGCTTGGTCTGAAAGCTACCCTGTTGTACTTGCTGCACTTTTACCTTGCTTCTGGATTTATGCTGAAGTCGGTAAAGACATTGTAAGTAAGTCAGTCCCGAACAATCCTTATCAGGCATGGATCGATACCTACGCGGGTGAAGAGTTCCATACAGCGGTTCGTAATGTGATTGCGACAGTAGACAAGGTTGCCGCACGTTGTGATGCAGATACTTTAGAGAAAATGCATGCAGCCTATACCATGGGTGCAAAACTTGAATGGTTATTTTGGGACAGTGCTTACCATCAAAGACAATGGTTAGGTTTAGATC
Source organism: Acinetobacter sp. 22512 (assembly GCF_052044755.1). Classification (NCBI taxonomy): domain Bacteria; kingdom Pseudomonadati; phylum Pseudomonadota; class Gammaproteobacteria; order Moraxellales; family Moraxellaceae; genus Acinetobacter; species Acinetobacter sp. 22512. Next base: position 180,227 of record NZ_JBQENP010000002.1, read on the forward strand.
AGATCTAAATCAAGATGAGCTCTGACCATTTAATTCATTAAATGGTCAGTCTTTAATTTAACTTTGAAACAATTGCCAGCCGTAAATCAAACCTGCCGCAGCCACAACCCAGCATAGTGTTGCGACTCCTAGACAAGACCACATCGACATACGCGTTGCCAGCACATAAACAGCAGCTAAATAAATGGCATAAGGAATCAGTGACCATAGACCAAACAAAGCAGTTTTTTGTAATGCCTCTGCCCCTTTTTGTTGAAAAACAATCACATGAGCAATTAAAGCAAAGGTAGGAAAAAGCGGGACTAAACCCGCAATATAAAATGCCTTACTTTTCGATAAAATCGAAATAATGAGGACAACCCCGGCCCCCAACATACACTTTAAAAATAACGCCCACATGCGCTGATCCTATCTGGTCATTTCCATTTCAAAACGCTGTATTTTGCGCTTTTTAAAGAAAATTAACAGCGACCAAAGCAATTAAAGCAGGAACTGCTTGAATATAAATAATCTTTTTGCTGGCAGTCAGACCGCCATAAATACCTGCAATCAGTACACAACCTAAAAAGAAATTAGCAATTGATGTTGCAAATGGTGCATCAACTAATAAGGACCAGAATAAACCCGCCGCTAAAAAGCCATTATAAAGACCTTGGTTCTGTGCCATGACTTTGGTGAGTTTTGCTTTTTCGGCATTATTTCCAAAGGCTTTCATGCCATAAGGCTTGTCCCACAAAAACATTTCTAACACTAAAATATAGACATGTAATATTGCGATAAGTGCAATTAAAATTTGTCCGATCATACAATTTTCCTTTTTATTTTAAAGATATGAAAAAGATCAGTCTCTCGACTGATCTTTTAGTGTTTTACGGTTTTAACAACACTTTGCCTTGACGAGCACCTTGCGTTGCTCTTTGAGCGGCAGTTTTAATCTCATCAAAACTAAATACACCTTCTACAGGCAGAATTAATTTTTTCTGAGTTGCTAACGTTAATAACTCAACAATGAGTTCTTTTTTGCGTTCGGCAGGCATTTCTTTGTTAACTACACTCGCCCAGAAACCTTTTACTGTCGCTTGTTTAAAAATCAAATCACCCGATGAAATCTGCATGGTTTCGCCAGTCATACTACCGAACGAAACGAGCAAACTATTTTCACTGAGTAAATTCAGCATTTCGCCACTTGCGGTTCCTCCAATCGAGTCCACACCAGCAATAAGAGGTTGGTCGCCGTGAATCTGTTTAACTTGCTCTTTCCAGTTAGGCTGATCAGTCGCAACAACATACTGAATACCTAATGCTTGCATCTCTGCAATCGCATCAGTACGACGAACTAAATTAATTACAGGTAAGCCACGTGCCTGTGCAATCATCGCAACTGTTTTACCGACTGCACCATTTGCCGTGTTTTGAATGAGCCATTGACCCGGTTGAACATTTACAAAGTCGAGTAGCATGAGAGCACTAATTGGCATACCAATCAGCTGTGCTGCTGTTTCATCATCAATTTCATTATTGAGTGGAATAAGCCCTTGTGCTGGTGCAATAAAGTATTCAGCCCAACTGCCATGCACAGCTGCCACTGCAATACGCTGCCCTACCTGTACATGAGAAACGCCTTCACCCAATGCATCTACAACACCAACCGCTTCACTACCACCAATCGCAGGTAAGGTTGGCTTGTAGCCATAGCTTCCACGTACTGTCCATACATCATGATTATGAATTGGAGACATGATGGTTTTAATACGCACTTCGCCTGCTTTTGGTTCTGGCTTTGGCATATCCGCCTGCTCTAAAACGTCTACAGGTTCGCCAAAATTACCATGGATAATACTTCGCATGCTTTATTCCTCTATCGGTTTTATGAGTTGTTGGGTCGTTTCTAAAGCTAGATGTAGATGTGCTTTGTCTTGCGACAATTTTGTGAGTAAAGCAGCACCTAACCATAACTGATACATGACTTGCGCAGTTTTTAAAGGCTCAATATGTTTTGGAATTGATCCTTCTTGTTGTCCTTCTTTGAGTAGCAAAGCCAAACGTTGCGTTAGTTTGTGCACGCCATCATTGAGAATTTGACGCATGTCTTCTGACAAGTCAGAAACCTCTGCCGCCAACTTCACAATCAGACAGTTTTCAGCCCAACTACCGTTTACGGGATCATCAATCCATGCCTGCCATAAGGCCATTAAACGAGCATGGGCACTTTGTTCACTGTGCTGCCAAAGTTGTTCCATACGCACTTTATAATCAGCCATATATTGCTCTAACAGCGCACAGCCGAACGCCTCTTTCGAAGCAAAGTAGTGATAGAACGAACCTTTGGGTACGTCACAAGCTTTTAAGATCTCTTGCAAACCAACACCGACAAAACCTTTACGTAGTACCAGCTCAAAGCTCGTATCTAAAATGTGTTGTCGCGTGGTTTCACTTTTATTTAATCGTTTCATGCACACATCATAAACAACTATTAGACCAGTCGTCTAGTAAAGTTGTGTTGCTGGTTAAAATTTGCTTAGAGTAGAAATCTGAAGTAAGGAATGTTAAAAATACAATCTGCTTATTTAAACAAATTTTGTCGATTGTCGTTTAACCGTCACAATTTGTCGCTTTAAATCATTTTGTACCACTTGAACAATTTTAAATCGTTATCATATATAGGGTCTGTTGTTTATAACCAGTCACACCTCTCTGCGACTGAGCAATCAACACCTAAATTTTCATCAATACATAATTGAGATGTTTTATGAGCCAAAGTCATATCCGTATTCGAGGCGCACGTACCCATAATTTAAAAAATGTGTCTCTCGATATTCCACGCGACAAATTTGTGGTAATTACGGGGTTATCAGGTTCAGGAAAATCTTCTCTTGCCTTCGATACCTTGTACGCCGAAGGACAACGCCGTTACGTCGAATCACTTTCAGCGTATGCCCGTCAGTTTTTATCGCAAATGGAAAAGCCTGAAGTCGACTCGATTGAAGGTTTATCACCAGCGATTGCCATTGAGCAAAAATCTACCAGTCATAACCCACGTTCAACGGTTGGTACGATTACCGAAATTTATGACTATTTGCGTTTGCTTTATGCACGTGTCGGTACACCATATTGCCCAGAACATGATTTGCCGATGGTCGCGCAAACTGTTTCTGAAATGGTCGATGCGGTAAAAACGCTTGAAGAAGGCACAGCACTCATGTTGCTTGCCCCTGTTGTTCGTGAACGTAAAGGTGAATACAGTAACCTGTTCGAACAACTACAAGGTCAAGGTTTTGTTCGTGCCCGTGTGGATGGTGAAATCATTGATATTGATACGCCACCAGAACTCGACAAAAAGAAAAAACACACCATCGAAGTTGTAGTTGACCGCTTTAAAGTGCGTGAAGACTTAGGTAACCGTATTGCAGAATCATTTGAAACCGCACTGCGTTTAGGTGGAGATATTGCTGTTTTATCATGGATGAATGGTGAACATCCTGATCGCGTTTTTTCTGCAAAGCACTCATGTCCAGAATGTGATCGCGCAGTCGCAGAGCTTGAGCCGCGTTTGTTTTCATTCAACAACCCGTTTGGTGCCTGCCCTGTTTGTGATGGTTTAGGTACACGCAGTCATTTTAGTTCTGAAAAGCTCATTCCAAATCCTGACCTTGCGATTAGTGAAGGTGCAATCCGTGGTTGGGATCGTCAGCGTCCATATTATTATTCGATGCTGCAAAAAGTTGCCGACCATTTCGGTTTTCAACTTGATACACCTTGGAACCAGCTAGATAAAGACACTCAAAAGAAATTCTTACAAGGTACGGGCAAAGAAAAAGTTGATTTAAGCTATATCGACGAACGTGGCCGTAAACACACTCGCGTGCAACCATTTGAAGGAATTTTGCCGCACCTTGAACGTCGTTACCGTGAAACTGAAAGTAACTATGTACGAGATGATTTAGCTCAATACCTTTCTAATGCAGCGTGTGATGCATGTGATGGTTCACGTCTTAATGAAATTTCACGTCATGTTCGTGTGAAAGACAAAACCATTGCTGACATTACTCGTATGTCGATTGGTGATGCTGAAAGTTACTATCAAGGTTTAAATCTTGAAGGAGCTAAAGGCGAAATCGCAGATAAAATCTTTAAAGAGATTCGAGAGCGTTTACATTTCTTGGTCAGTGTGGGACTTAACTATTTAAGTCTAGCTCGCTCTGCCGAAACCCTATCTGGTGGTGAAGCACAGCGTATCCGTTTAGCTTCGCAGATTGGTGCAGGTTTAATGGGCGTCATGTATGTGCTCGATGAACCATCAATTGGTCTACATCAACGCGATAACGATCGTTTATTACAAACTCTGATTCGCTTACGTGATTTAGGCAACACGGTATTAGTCGTTGAACACGATGAAGATGCAATCCGTGCTGCTGACCATATTATTGATATCGGTCCTGGTGCTGGTGTACACGGCGGTGTGATTATTGCTGAAGGCACGTATGATGAATTGGCTAAACATGCTGATTCTCTTACAGGACAGTATCTTTCTGGCAAACTCAAAATTGAAGTGCCAAAAAAACGTACTGAATCACCACGTCCAGATGAAGTTATCAAACTTTCAGGTGCAGCAGGTCATAACTTAAAAAATGTCGATTTAACAATTCCGCTCGGCATTATGACTTGTGTGACTGGCGTTTCAGGTTCAGGTAAGTCAACCCTGATTAACCGTACTTTGCTTCCATTAGCAGCTACACAGCTCAATGGTGCAACGACCTTAACAGCTGAAAAGTTTGACTCGATTGATGGGCTTCAACATCTAGATAAAGTTGTTGATATTGACCAAAGCCCGATTGGCCGTACACCGCGTTCTAACCCAGCGACTTATACAGGGTTATTTACGCCAATCCGTGAGTTATTTGCTCAAACCCCAGAGGCAAAAGCCCGTGGTTATAGTGCTGGTCGTTTCTCGTTTAACGTAAAAGGCGGACGCTGCGAAGCCTGTGAAGGCGACGGCATGATTAAAGTTGCAATGCACTTCTTACCAGACATGTATGTACCTTGCGATGCTTGTCATGGTAAGCGCTATAACCGTGAAACGCTTGAAGTTGGCTATAAAGGCAAAAACATTTCTGATGTTTTAGAAATGACTGTTGAAGATGCTGCTGAGTTCTTTAGTGCCATTCCAGTCATCCATCGCCGTTTAGAAACCTTAACTCAGGTGGGCTTAGGCTACATCCGTTTAGGTCAAGCTGCTACCACTCTCTCTGGTGGTGAGGCACAACGTGTAAAACTTGCACGCGAGTTAGCAAAAAGAGATACGGGTAAAACTTTATATATCTTGGATGAACCAACAACAGGTCTACATTTCCATGATATTGCCAAGTTACTCGACATTTTGCATGAGCTACGTAACAAGGGTAATACCATTGTGGTGATTGAACATAACCTTGATGTGATTAAAACAGCCGACTGGGTTGTTGACTTAGGTCCTGAAGGTGGTTCGGGCGGTGGTATGATCATTGCCGAAGGCACACCTGAACAAGTGGCTGAGGTTGAAATTTCACATACAGGGCGTTTCTTAAAACCGATGCTTAAATAAAGTTTAATTAAATTAGGCTAGAAGGTTAAATGACCTCTAGCCTGATTGTTATTCATCCAATTCTTCTTCTAAACTCTCTAAACGACCATAATTAAATTTATGTGCAGGAATAAAAATATAATCTAATTCTGAAGTATTTATAAAAATTGACCTATGATATCCCTCTGTAGGTAAATAGATAATTTCGTCTGCATCTTCTGGATCAATTTCAAGACAGGAAAAAGCCTCATACAACTTGCGATCCTCAAACATCGGCTCTCTTCTTATTTTTCCATTAGTAAATTGCCATTGAATTTCTGTTGCTCTGGCATACAATTTTTTTAGTTGTTTAGCTACATCTCTTTTAACCTTTTCCCTATCTTCCTTCTTTATATAACCTTGTTCAATTAATGCATCTAACTCTTCTTCGGTTAAAAGTGTTTTCTTTACATAGTTTTTTACTTTTTCTTCACTTATTAGATCTGTTACATACTCTAAACACTCAATATTCTCTATAACCAGCCATTCTTCATCTTCAATTCTGTCTAATCCTAACCAATCTTTATATTTTTCAGGACCAAAAGTATCAAATGCTTCACTTGAGAGATAAACATCTTGTATTGACGCTCGACGAATAAAGGCGATTCTATTATCTAGAGATTCAACAACTATAAAGTCGCCTTTACTATTTAATCGATAGTGTAGTCTAGATCTTTCAGCCTCAGTAATTGGGAATAAAAGTCCTTTTCCAGATCTGAAATGAAATGCTATTTCTCCAAAATATGTATTTTCATCACTAATCTCATTATGAATTCCTGAATTATCAAAAGGTCGAGGATTACCCAGTATTTCATCTACAGTTGAATTTAGAATTTTCGCTAATTTTGCTTGCTTATCCTTAGGAATAGAGGCAGCTCCAGATTCCCAACGTTGATAATTAGGTTGGCTGACTCCCATAGCTTCTGCAACTGCAGTTTGAGTCATCATGTTTGCTAGTCGAACTTTTTTTAAAGCTGATAATTTCATTGTCAAAATTTATACGTATAAATTATACAAAAAGTTATACTTTATTTAAAACTATGTCAACTCACTGAAAACAAAGTCAAAAATTTAACAATAAAAATGGATAGAATATTTCATAAGATTAAATAAACAGGAAACCAAGTAATTAATTGAAAATATTATTAAAAAACAAAGTTTTTGAATTCTAATGGTAAGGTGAGAAAATCTGCACACAAATTAAGTTATATAAATTCTTTTATGAAATACTAATAAAGCCTTACCCCTCCACTGCATTTCGTCCTCGGGCTTTTGCTCTTAATAGCGAACGGTCAGCTTTCTCTAAAAGATCTATCCAATTCGACGCGCCTATGGCAAAACCAATACTGACTGACACATGCAATTTTTCTTCTGAACCAGATAAACAAATTTCTTCTAAAGAAATCGCAATCCGAATTTTCTCTGCTAAAAGACGAGCATCTACAAATTGTACTTGCTCTAGCAATATTAAAAATTCATCACCCCCATAACGAACAATTAAATCCGAACTTCGAATATTTTGCTTTAATTGCTCGGCAATACTGACAATGACGCGATCACCTACAATATGCCCATATTGGTCGTTCACCTGTTTAAAACGATCAATATCAATAATCATTAAACAGGTTTGCGTAAATTTTTGAGGGTAACTTTCAACAATTTTTAAATATTCAGATAAAGCTAAACGATTGGAGACTCCGGTGAGTGGATCAGTATTGGCAATATTCTTTAACTGAAATTCAAAAGCGTCCCGTTGTTGCAACATACGTTGTAATCGGTCAATTGCTTCAAATAGGGAAAAAAATTCACCTTTGGTGGTGACATTCATCTCATCTTTACAATGATCAGAACTATGCGATAAATCTAAAATTAAAGTTCTCGCTTTAATTAAAGGCGAAAATACTCGTCTTTGCGCATATATCAGAGTAAGTAATGCTGTTGCTAAAGAAATTAGAGAAATAAATAAAGTTAAAAAGAAACCATTTCGAGCAATTGCATTTTCTTGAGTGGCAATGACCACACTCTCATTAAGAATATAACTCTGCAAATCAACCACAGTGGTAAATTTACCTACAATTGCTTCGGTTAACTGTGTACCACTTAAAAAATATGGTTCGCTCTTTTGGCTTTCTTCTAATAGCCTTTCTACAATCGGAATACCCTGATCTATAAACTCTGTTTTCACTCTAGAATATAACCGACGGTATTCTGGAGTTTTTGCCTGTTCAGGCTGTAAGGTATCGACCAAAATCCATAGATATCTAGCTTGATGTTGAGTTTGTAATGAACGAGCACGATTATTACTTGGAATCTCTTCATTAAAACTGACGGGAGCAATAATGTTAGAGGCCATACGCCCAGCCTGATCACGCATATCAGTTAGAACGATAATAAGCGTAAAGTAATTAGAAATACGGCTGTCTTTACTTTTTAACTGCAACATTAGTTTTTGTAGTATTTCTCTACAGTTATCCCATGCGCCAAACATTCCTAAAATGGCATTATCCAGTTGAACAGAAGTTCTGGCTGCATATGGAGTTTCACCATAATAATCAACGACACGTCGGGCTTGTCTAAGATTTTCTTTGAAATTAGTTTGGAGCTCATTTGCTAAGGAAACATAACCAGCTTGTTTTAAAATTAAAATGCTTGTATCAATTTGCGCATCAACGATTAAACGAAATTTTTTTAATTCTTGCTGATTTTTTACCAAATCATGAGGACCACTCGACATCATTTTATTAGCAGGAGCACGTTCCTTAGAAACTTTATAGGCAATATCGGCTACTGCTCTTAAACTTTTTATTTCAGCTAGGGCTTGTCTAGTTTTTATATAATCCTGATAGCTTCCCACAATAAGAGGTACTGCCATGAATAATAAGGATAAAATAATAACCAGCATAAAAAAGAACAGTCGATTACTAATATGCTCTGAACGTAATCCTGACATTTCTAGCTGGTACTCCGTAAATGTCCTGCCATTTTTAATACGATATAAATTAGGCTTAAATCCATCCTAGCATTTTAATAACTAAAATTTCATCATTAACCCCTTCATTTCTTTTTTAATAATTATACGATCCCTAAATTTTGTCAGCTTAAATAACAAAATGAATCGAAAAATTGAATGCTTTTTATAAAAAAACTCTATTTTACAGATTAAAGATTTTTAATCATGATAGTAAAAACAGTATTTACTTGTCCTCTTGGATGCCTCTCCCAGCATCCACTGCCCAGCTTTAAGCTGGGCTCTTTTTGGCCTCTCATTTTTTCAATAAAATTCACATAACTCTTATTTTAATTTTTAGATTTTCTTACAGATAAAAAAAAGCTCAACCTTGGGGAAAGCTGAGCTCGTAAAATCTGATGTGTTCTACACATCGTATCTGGGCAAGCACTTTAAATCCTAAAAAACGTTAGGCAGTGAACTTTGCAATCGAATTATGTGATTTACCTCTACCTTTGTAAAGTTGATTAAATTAATCAGGATTAAAATTTTAATCGTTTTTTCAACTTAAAATAGAGATTTCTTTTATTTTATTCACTTATATAATAATTAAGAATAGTTAAATTTTTTAGTTAAACTAATCCAAATATTGTTAACTATTCCTCAAAATAAAACGAATTTGACAATAAAATGGCGGTTTTTTACTCACATTGTAAACACAGCTATATTTTTGTTAATGTTAAAACCGATTAATGCAATCTATTTTTCCAATCACAATTGTAATATCTTTTTAACATTTACTTCTTAATTCTTAATGAAATATAATTATTAGCTTATTGTAAATGTTCATTTTTTTATCAGGTTGACAAACCACTTTTCATTTGATTAGTTTTTCACCAATTTTAACATAAGTGTCAAATATCTTTAACATTACCTTTTCTAGATTATTGACTTCATAAATTGTTACAATACAATGACCCCAGCTTTATCTCTTGTTAATGCTGGAAATGATTATGAAAAAACTTGGTTTAGCCACTGCTGTATTATTAGCCATGACCGGTGCTCATGCTTATCAATTTGAAGTTCAAGGTCAATCTGAATATGTTGACACAACTGCAAACGATAAAAACTTCACTGGTGACGTTGCTGGTACATTCTATTTAAAAAATGTTGATACCGCTAAGGGTCCTTTAGCTGAAGCAGCTTTCTTGAACCAAGCTTCTAGCGTATCTTTAGGGTATAGCTACCAACAGTATGACCAAAACAACGGTTTGAACTACCACGTTGGTACATACGGCGTTAAAGGTGAGGCTTACGTTCCTACTCCTTACCTTCCTGTATACGCTAGCGCAACTTATAACCACACTGATGTTGATGGTAAAAACGCTATCTCTCGTGATGACAACGGTGACCGTTATGCATTAGAAGTTGGTGCTATGTTGTTACCTAACTTCTTAATGACTGTTGGTTATACAAGCGTTGCAAACCAATTCGCTTTAGATAACTTCGGTATCATCAGCAACGGTATCTACACTGCTGCGAACCAAACTGCTGCGATTCAAGACGACCAAGATGCTGTTACAGCTCGTGCTAAATATGTAGGTCCAATCGATGGAACTAACATGGCAATTGGTTTTGAAGCTGCTGGTGCTTTCGGTCAAGAAAACCAATACGGTTTGAAAACTGACCTTTACTTAACTCCTAAGTTAAGCGTTGGCGCATCTTTCGTTGGTAACGATGGTTCAGCTGATATCAAAGGCAATGACCTTGGTGAATTCCGTCAAGCTTGGGGTGGTAACGTAAACTACTTCATTACTCCAGCTGTAGCAGTTGGTGCATCGTACATGAAAGCTGACGTTAAAAAGTCTAGCTACGATACACAAACTATCGGCTTAAATGCTAAATTCCGTTTCTAATTTAATTTAGAAATCGAATTAAAAAAGGACTCATTTGAGTCCTTTTTTTTACAGCTAAATTTAGCTTCGTACAATATTTAAGAAATATAGATGACGTTCATACTGATCGATAATGTCCTGAATTAAATCTTCTTGGGTCCAATCCATTACATCATAGTTCTGTCCACCTTCTCTTAAAAACACTTCGGCTTGGAAATATTGTCCATCTTCGGCTTCAGTACGTCCAATTAAAAAACTTGGTGGCACTGTTTCACGTGAAACAACTTTATAAATAAAATTAATTTCATTGTGATGATCGACTCGAAGCTGCATCCCATCCTCAAGTTGAGTAATTGAAACTTCTAAATGACGGCGTCTAAATTCATGTTTGATATTTTCAAACGCACGAGCCACTTGTTTTTCGATATATTCTCTTACCTCTTCTTCACTATGAGGATAGTGCATGATTAAACCTAGCCGCTGTTGCCAGCTTCTTGGATTATGAATAGCACGTGGCGTAATGCGCGCTTCCTGAATGGCTTGCATTTTCGTGACATCAAGATGCAATGCTTTTATTAATCCCCAACTCATGAACAGCATAACCAAAGTAAACGGCAATGCGCTCATAATGATTGAAGATTGAAGCGCAGCCAAACCACCGACTAACAATAAAATAATGGCGAGTACAGCCATCAGTACTGTCCAGAACAAACGTTGCCAAGTCGGTGAGTTGTCAGTTTTTGACGTTAAGTAGTCTGTTACCAATGCTCCAGAGTCAGCAGAGGTCACAAAGAAAAGAATAACCAGCACAGTGGCTAAAACATTCATAACACCTGACCACGGCAAGTGACCTAAAAACTCAAATAGAGCTACAGATGAGTCTTGCTGAACAGCCTGAATAAGAGTGTTTTGATGCTCATGAATAATGCTAAATAACGCAGCGTTTCCTAAAAAACCCATCCAGATAATGGTAAAGCCTGTCGGGATGAGGAGAACCCCTACAATAAATTCTCGAATACTGCGTCCACGTGAAACCCTTGCGATAAACATACCCACAAATGGCGACCAAGAAATCCACCAAGCCCAGTACAAAATTGTCCAACCACCAATCCATCCATTGGGTTGGTAAGCATAGAGGTTAAACGTCATTGTAAATAAATTAGAAAAATACTGACCTGTGTTTTGAATTGTCGTTTGAAGCAAATAAATGCTTGGTCCACAAATGAAAACAAAGGTTAATAAAATAACGGCTAAAACTAGATTCAATTCGGATAGGCGTTTTACCCCTTTATCAAGGCCTAAAAAGACCGATAAAGAAGCCAAAATACTCACCACGACAATTAAAATAATCTGTATATAAGTGCTTTGCTCTATACCTAAAAGATAATGCAAGCCAGAGTTAATCTGGGTAACGCCAAACCCTAGAGAAGTTGCTACACCAAATACCGTACCAATGGTCGCAAATATATCGATGCTGTCGCCCCAAGGCCCATAAATTTTCTTACCAATGAGTGGATAAAGGGCTGAACGGGTCTTTAAGGGTAAATTATGACGATAAGCAAAATAAGCTAAAGATAGTCCCACTAATGCATAAATTGCCCAAGCATGTAAGCCCCAGTGGAAGAAGGTCACCCTTAATGCTTGCTGTGCTGCCTCAATAGTCTGCGCATCTCCACTTGGTGGATTAACATAATGCATGACAGGTTCGGCAACCCCGAAGAACATGAGACCGATACCCATCCCTGCTGTAAACAGCATGGCAAACCAAGACCCATTATTATATTCAGGCTGACTATGGTCAGGTCCTAATTTAATTCGACCTATTGATGAACAGGCGATATAAATCAATAAAATAAGAAAGAAGGCTACAGATAAAACATAGAACCAGCTAAATGAATCGGTGATCCATTGTTTTAATTGCTGCGTTAGAAGTTCAAAAGAACTCGGGGCGATCACAACAACTGCCAAGAACAAAGCAATAATAATGACCGTACCAAAAAATACGTTAGGATTAACGTTTGCGAACCAACCTGGTTGTTTGGAAGGCATAACTCCTCCATGTTATTTTAATGAAAAGTGATAGGCATAAAGCCAATAAAGACATTCACAGAATGAACAAAGTTAAATCTTTCAATAGAGAAAGCCGATAATACTTTAAATAAACTTAAATAATATTGCAGTTACAAAGGTGTAAAAAATTAAAACACCTTCTCCTTTATTTGTCAGAATCCTTCTTTGTTGGATGGGCAATGTACTGTAGAGCAATTAAGCGTGTGACAATCAAAGCGAGATACATCACACCACAAAACATTTGTAGCATGGCCAAAACACGTGCTGGTGGACTAAGCGGCATTAAATCAGATAAGCCTGTTGCTGACTGTAAGCTAAAGCTCAGGAACAGTAGATCTAACCAGGTCTGGAAATGATGAGCATTGTTTGGATTTTGGAAGCTCGCAGGAATCAATAACTGACAAATGTTGTAGAGGAAGGCAAAGCCCCAAGCAAGCAAAGTAAAAACTGCAGCAGCTGCAAATAGCTCATCTCTTGTTAAATATCGATCAGCAAACATATAACGAAATAAACCGTAAGCAGCCGAAAAGTAAGCCAGTGCTTCACAGCTATGGGCAAAAATCTGGACCGTTAAATTGCTATAGCCTAATAAAATAAAGACTGAGGATATAATCGCTCCACTGACAAAAGTTAATCCCAGAAAAGTAAACATTGGGGTTTGACGAATGACCTTGGCAATAATAAGTAGGGCAAGCACTCCTAAAGCCCACGTTAGGGTCCGGTAAAATACATCATGAAAAGTGAGCATGGCCAAAATGAGTAGGATAAATTGCACAAGCAGTAACCATGCAGAAGGTAGCAGTCGAAAGCTCGCCCAGAAGTCCATGATAGATCGCATTTAATTATTTTCCTTTTTCATTATGTTTTGAATTATAGGAAATCATACTGTACAAAAAATAGGACAAACAAGTTGTTCTTTATTAAAGAGCTTCTTTCACTTTAAGTTATACGATCAACAAAAAAAGCCCCGCAGGGCTTTTAATGAGATAGATATTTAATCCAGTTTGATTTTAGTGATCTGAGGCACCAGAAGCACCGATACCTGTCATTGAACGAACGTATTGGGCATCGAATGCAGCACGCTCTTTTTTAGCACGTGCAGAGTTGTCAGTCACCGAGAAGAACCAACAGCAAAGGAATGACAATGGCATCGCAAATAATGCAGGACCATTGAATGGGTTAACTGGTGTATCAGAGATTTTTAAAGTATCTACCCAAACCGCTTTAGACAGAACAATAAGTACTACAGCTGTTACAAGGCCAACCACACCACCGATAACTGCACCACGAGTGGTTAAACCTTTCCAGAACATTGAAAGAACAAGAATCGGGAAGTTTGCACAACATGCCACAGAGAATGCTAAGCCCACCATGAATGCTACGTTTTGTTTTTCAAACAAGATACCCAAAATCATGGCAAAGATTGCTAAACCAAGTGTCGCAATTTTTGACATACGAAGTTCTGAGGCTGGAGTCGTTTGACCTTTCTTGAATACGTTAGCGTATAAGTCATGTGAGATTGCAGATGCACCAGAAAGTGTTAAACCAGCAACAACAGCAAGAATCGTTGCGAACGCTACTGCTGAAATAAAGCCCATGAATAAGTCACCGCCTAAAGCATCACTTAAATGCACGGCTGCCATGTTGTTACCACCAACAAGTTCAAGCTTGCCTGATACTGCCATTTTTGCAACATCAAGGAATTGAGGGTTGTTTGATACGAAAAGGATCGCACCGAAACCAATAATGAAAGTTAAAAGATAGAAGTAACCAATGAAACCTGTCGCAACCACAACCGATTTACGCGCTTCTTTTGCATCTTTTACAGTGAAGAAACGCATAAGAATGTGTGGAAGACCCGCTGTACCAAACATGAGTGCCAAGCCAAGAGACAATGCATCAATCGGGTTTGCGGCAAGTTTACCCGGACCCATAATTTTTGCAGCTTCTTCAAAGCTTACGCTGTGAACTTTACTGAATACTTCAATTGATTGAGTGAACATGTTGCTGAAGCTGAAACCAACCGCTTTCATCACCATGAATGCCATGAAAGTCGCACCACTGAGCAACATGACCGCTTTAATGATCTGTACCCATGTCGTTGCCAACATGCCACCAAAAATTACGTATGCCATCATTAATAGACCAACGATGACAACAGCGATGTTGTAGTTCAAACCAAATAGTAATTTGATGAGCTGGCCCGCGCCTACCATTTGAGCGATCAAGTAGAATGCTACAACAACAAGCGAGCTCAAGGCAGCTAAGGTACGGACCGGTTTTTCTTCAAGACGGAATGACACTACATCTGAAAGGTTGTATTTACCAAGGTTACGTAAACGCTCTGCAACCAAGAATAAAACGATTGGCCAACCTACCATAAATCCAAGAGAATAAAGTAAGCCATCAAAACCCGAACTAAACACCATCGCGGAAATACCAAGGAAAGATGCTGCTGACATATAGTCACCGGCAATTGCCAATCCGTTTTGGAAACCGCTGATTCCGCCCCCTGCGGTATAGAAATCTTGTGCTGATTGAGTTTGCTTTGCCGCCCACTTAGTAATAAACAAAGTAAAACCAACAAAGATCAAGAACATAATAATGGCATGCCAGTTGGTGGCTTGCTGTTCGGCTTCACCCAAATCTGGACCAGCCATAGCAACAGTTGAATATAGCGATGCTGCTGCCAATAAGGCTTTCGCTTTTAATGAATTCCATTTCATATTAGTGTAATCCTTTCTCATGCGTGATGGCTTCAACTTCCTTCAACGCTTCTTCACTCAACTGGTCAAGGGTGTTGTTTGCGATATAGGAATACACGCCACACAGTAGGAAAGATAAAACAATAATTCCTAAGCCTAGTGGAATACCCCATGTCGTTACACCACCACTAAATGAACTCATTAAAAATTCTTTGTTGTAGCCAACAAGTAGCATAAAGCCCACATAAAGCACTAACATAATGATTGTGAGCGTCCAGCTTAATGCACTTTTTTTCTTGACCATCTTTTGAAACTTTGGATTGCGTAGAATCTGTTCTACTTGGCTTTGATCCATAACCAAACTCCTTGCCTGTGCCCAACCTTGGTCACTTTTTTAATAGTAGTTTCTCATTATTAAAATTAGCAAAATAACGTGTAATTCGTAACTTAGACTTTGGTCGTTAAAATTTAATCAATTTATAGCTTTGTTTCTGCTTGCGGTATGATAGGCGCAAGGTTTTAATCATGTAGGTCATATGAACAGCTGGCTGATTATTGGGGTACTCACTTTTTATATAGCACTCTTATTTATTTGTGCTTTTTTTGGCGAGAAGCATGCTAGTCGCCTGAGTACACGTGGCCGGATGTTCTTGTTTAGTTTGACCTTAGGTGTTTACTGTTCATCTTGGACATTTTATGGTGCAACCGGAGCTGCCGTCCGAGAAGGCGTCATTTTCTTACCTATTTATTTAGGTCCACTGTTATTTGTCTGGTTTGGTTACGATATCTGGCGACGTTTAGGCCGAGTACGTCAGCATCATGCAATTTCTTCAATTGCCGATTTTGTTGCTGCACGTTATGGCAAAAGCGGTGTATTGGCATCGCTGGTTACGATCTTGGCAGTCATTGCGATTATTCCCTACCTGGCCCTACAGTTACGCGCAATTGCCTTAAGCACATCAGTCATATTAGAGCAAAATGCTCATATTCATACGACCACCAATAGCGTTTTGCTTTTAACCAGTGTCCTTGCGATCTTAGCCATGATCTTCGGTACAAGGCAAATTGCAAACACCGAACAGCATGGCGGCCTCATGTTAGCCGTTGCATTTGAATCTTTTGTAAAATTATTCGCCCTAATCTGTGTCGCTTTATTTTTTATTTTTGAAGCACCCGCGAACTTAGTACAAGTTTCGGCCGACGTAAACCAAACCTTCCAAGAAGTTCAGTTATTTGGGGTACCTGAAACGTTCTGGATTCAGACATTATTGGCAGGTCTCGCAATTATCTGTTTACCCCGTCAATTTCATGTGGCTGTTGTCGAATTACGCGATGAAAAGCACATTCGCGGTGCACGTAAATGGTTTGCGGCTTATCTCATTTTAACAATTTTAGCTATTATCCCAATTGCAAGCTGGGCCTTGCATGCAGCGCCAAAATTCCTAACCGTGCCTGATGTGGCAGTACTCTCATTACCATTGAGTTATAACCAAGAATGGTTAGCCCTACTGGCCTTTTTAGGTGGGTTCTCTGCATCAACAGGCATGTTACTGGTGTCATCTGTTGCTCTGTCTATCATGCTCAGTAATGACTTGATTATGCCCGCACTCTGGCGTTTTAAGCTGCTATCACGTCACGATAAACATTTACCTAAAGTTCTTAAATTCAGCCGTCGTATTAGTATTGTCGCGGTGATGCTACTTGGCTTTTTATTCTTCCATTTCTTTAATGATATTAACCAGCTTTCAGTATTTGGTTTATTGGCATTTAGTGCCGTTGCCCAGTTTGCACCTGCGCTTATTGGAGGCTTGTATTGGCGAGGTGGAAGCCGCCAAGGTGTCTATGCAGGTCTTATTGTTGGATTTTTGATGTGGAGTTACACATTACTATTTCCAACGATTTTACGTAGCTTGCCAGAGGCCTATCAAGAAACAGCCCAAAGTATTTTGCTTTTTGGTCCTTTTGGAATTAATGCCTTACGTCCAGAATCACTTTTTGGCTTTGAGTCATTTGCTCCACTTACACACGGCGTTATTTGGTCGCTTGGTTTAAATATTGTTTTATATATTTGGATTTCTAAAATTTACCGCCCAAGTGTGGCAGAACAAATTCAGGCAGAAAGCTTTTTTTATTACGAAACTAAGCCTCTGCCATCTCCCCATACCTCTACCGATTTAACTTATTTACCGCACGATGCTGCACGTTTAAAAGTAGGCGATTTATTTGCGCTTGCTAAAAGAATTACGGGTGAGCAACCCACAACACAAGCGTTCGAGAACTTTTGTGAGCAAAATCATCTCACGCTTAACCCGAATAGTATCGCCAATGGCATGTGGTGGCGGTTCACTGAACAATATCTAGCTGGAATTATCGGCGCAGCCTCAGCTCGTACTTTGCTCACTACAGCAATGATTAATAATGGTTTGGCATTAGGCCAAGTCGCCAATATTTTAGACCAAGCCTCGCAATGGCAACGTTTCAATCAAAACTTGCTGATGACCATGATTGATCACATGACCCAAGGGGTGAGTGTGGTTGATAAAAACATGTGTTTAGTCGCATGGAACAACCAATATTTAAAACTGTTTGGCTACCCAAAAGATTTAGTCTATGTGGGTTGTCCAATTGCCGATCTGATTCGTTATAACGCTGAACGCGGCGAATGCGGCCCAGGTTCAGTCGAAGAACATGTTCGCAAACGTTTGCACTGGATGAAAGTCGGAAGTGCGCATGAATTTGAACGAATCCGTAAAGACGGACGCGTTATTCAAATGCGCGGTAATCCTATTTCAGGTGGTGGCTTTGTGACTACCTTCGCCGACATTACGGCTTTCCGTGCGAATGAGGCAATACTTGAGGCCCGCGTAAAAGACAGAACCCAACAACTTGCCGATGCCTTAACTGAGCAACAGCTTGCGCGCGAACAAGCCGATATGGCCAATATGTCAAAAAGCCGATTTATTGCAGCGGCCAGTCATGACTTATTACAACCTATGCATGCTGCCCGTCTGTTTAGTACAGTTCTTGAACAAAGCATCGCAACCGAAGAAGATCGCCAAACTTTGCAACAACTTGACCGTGCTTTGTATGGTGCAGAAAGTATGCTCTCTGCCCTACTCGATATTGCGCGTTTGGAAGGCGGTACCATACAGCCAAAAAGACAGCCTTATCCTCTGCACGATTTACTAAGCGACCTCGAACTACAGTTTAAGTCGATTGCTGCACAGCGAAATATTTCATTAAAAGTTCACGATGTATCGTTCTGGATTGACACAGATCCACAGTGGATACGACGTATTATTCAAAACTTTGTGAGTAATGCTTTGCGCTATACAGCCAAAGGCCGAGTGATTGTTGGTGTATTACGTTCAGCACAAAAACCTGGACACATTCGAATTGGGGTTTGGGATACAGGTCCCGGAATTGCCGAAGAGCAACGTATTAAACTATTTCAAGAATTCGAACGCTGTGGGCATTTATCGCCTTGGGGTGAGCAAGGTTTAGGTTTGGGTCTTGCTATTGTGCAGCGTATGACGGGTTTGTTGAATTATCCAGTCTATGTCTATTCGCAACTCGATAAAGGCTCCTGCTTTATGATTGAGGTTCCGGTGGTAGAAGCGCCAAAAGTGATAACCCCAACCGTACAGGCAGTACCTTTAAAAACCAAAGCCTATCGGATTTTATGTTTAGACAATGATGAAACCATTCTTGAGGGTATGAGTAGCTTATTAGGTCGATGGGGTTATGAGGTTTTTAAAGCCACTGAACCTGAACAAGCACTTGAAATTATTCAAAAAGAAAATATTCAGGTCTGGCTTATCGATCAGCATTTAAACAACAACCAACTCGGTGTCGATTTTATTTTGCAAAATCGTCAACATGATGTTCCTGTTGCTTTAATTACTGCTGACTCTCATCCTGAGTTACCTCAACAATTGAAAGAACTGAATATTGTTTTACTCAAAAAACCACTTAAGCCTGCTTCTCTAAGAGCATGGTTATCGGGACTTAAAATTGCCAGTGAGGTAGATTAAATATTTTCTCCCCCAAACCTTTTAATAAGTTTGGGAGAGATTTTTGGCAAAAATTATTGGCCTAATTTAAGCCAATAGGCAGAACTGCTCAAAAAGTCGACTTTTACCCAGTAAATCATTGACCAAAATTTCCAATGACTCTTTTTCTATGGCAAAGCTCACCTTTTTTGTAAGTGAACACTTGTACACTTAGTTACAATTTCATAACTTGCTGTTTTTTAAAATTATAATTAGCCAAAAATAACCACATAAGACTTTAGTCGTATTCTACTTGCATTCTTCCTGACACATAAATATTCAAAACCTATTTCTTAAATGTACAGTCATTTTTATAACCCATTTCCATATTAAGCACCCCTGCTCACGAATTAATGCAAAGGACAATTGCCATGAATATTTCTGATAACAGCCCACAAGGCCAACTTTCGTCTCAACAGTTTTATCGCCAATACAGTGCCAATGCTTTACTTCCTGAACTAGATTGGCAAAGTATTTTCCCTCACAGCAAGCTCAATGAAGCAAACATCAAAGCGTTAAATACAATTTATCAATGTGCAGTTCCCCTCGCACTTAATGTATTTCATGATCTAAATTTTGATGTATTTGCACCTGCGGCTTATCATCCCCAAGGTTTAGGTTTATTTGATAAATTGGCACAACAAGAAGAAAACTTTTTAAAAGTTCTTAGCGCTGAAAGTGAAAATCTTGACCACGACACACGTCATCAAATCTGGAGCATGCTACTCCGTGGCGGTGCTGTACTCGTTTTCAAAGCTTGGCTTGGTCATGTCAAACTCGGCGAGAATCAGTTAGATATGACTCAGTTTGATGAATTATCGGATTTACTCTTTATTAAAACGCATCCAGATCAACTTGCTGAACGACTCCATGTTGATGAAAAAGCAAAACTCGACCATATCTTCTTAATGTATGGCAATGACATTTTCCTTGATCGCTTCAACAGTCTAGAAACAGCTGCTTTGTTTGTTGATTTAGGCGTTTATGATGCAGCCTTCTTAAGCCTACGCGATGACCGCGTAGCTGAATATTTAAAAATGAAAGGTTATGTAACTCAAGATCAAATTGATGATTTGCAATGTGCACTCAATCCTTTGTACTGCGACAGCCTAACACCAAAGCAAGATTGCCTTGCTTAAGTGGCACACATAAAAAAGACCTCAATCGAGGTCTTTTTTCTTTTTAGATTTTCTTATCTTCAATATTTAATGCGCTAATGGCCAATACGGCTTGTGTACGGTTTTGCACACCTAATTTTCTAAAGATAGCCGTTACGTGAGCTTTAATCGTTGCTTCCGAAACATCGAGCTCATATGCGATTTGTTTATTTAACAAACCTTCCGCAACCATCATCAACACACGGAATTGCTGAGGTGTTAACGATTGAATACGTTCAGCTAAAGCAGTTTCATCTGCTGCTCTTGGGTCAAGGTTTAGATTAGATGGCAAGTTCGGTGGCAACCAGATATCACCTTCTAAGACTTGACGAATCGCTTCGCCAATATGACTTGGATGAGCCGACTTAGGAATATAACCCATCGCACCATGAGCGATTGCACGCTGAATGATTGAAGTTTCTTCATGTGCAGAAACAACAATAATCGGAATAGATGGATACTGTGCTCTTACATAAACCAGAGCCGAAAAGCCTGAAGCACCCGGTAAATTTAAATCGAGTAATACTAGATCAGGTTCTGCCCCATTTTCCAAACGCTCATAAAACTCATCAACCGAGGCTGTTTCATGAATTTGTGCCTGTGGCAGGCTATAACGTACTGCTTGAATTAAAGCATGACGAAACAAAGGATGATCATCAACGATTAAAATATTCATAAGCGATTAAAGTAATCTTGAGCATAAGTATGGCCTATTGTAACCCTACTATTTAGATGAAAGATACGTTCATCTTATCCATTTTTATGCAAAATGTTGATAAATGCAGAACTTAGCCAAGATTTTCAGATGTTTTTTAACTTTTAATCAAAATTAATCTGTTTTTTATATAAGCTTCCTTTTTATTATAAAAAATATATCACCTATAATTATATAAAATAAAAACAGCAACTTAATAAAAAAACAAAGTGTAAAAATCCACTATTTATCTTTTATATTTAAAACTGATAAGGTTGACCAATTTCGTTATTTTACAGTTTACCGTCGTTGTTGATTAATAAGTCCAATCTCTTGTTTTAGGCTTAGGAACCAAATTATGACTGGTATCACATCACCAAAACCTTTAAATATCGTTGCTGTTTCTGGTGGCTTAAATACCCCATCTAAAACGGAAAGTCTGGTTCAAGCCATTCTTGATGAATTATCAGAAGCAATCGATATTAAAGTTCACTTTATTAAATTAAGCGAAATCGGGCCTTTATTAGGCGGCGCATTTTATCGCAACCAACTTCCACAACGCGTACAAGATGACCTTGCAGCAGTTGAAGCAGCAGATGCTTTAATTGTAGGTACACCCGTTTACCGTGCTTCTTTTACAGGTCTTTTCAAACATTTCTTCGATTTTGTTGAACAAACTGCGTTGGTCGATGTACCAGTACTTTTAGCCGCATCGGGTGGTAGTGATCGTCATGCACTCGTACTTGAACATCAACTACGTCCATTATTCAGTTTCTTCCAAGCACAAACTTTACCAATTGGCGTATATGCGACCGATCGTGACTTTACTCCTGAATATACGGTGAAAAGCGAGCAATTATCAGATCGTATTACGTTAGCAGTGGCACGCGCATTACCAATTTTAGAATGGGCGCCAGCGAAAGGTAAACGTGCTGAAGTGGTTAAATCTAAATCACAGCAAGCAAATCAAGAGCTTGGTATTAACAAGCAAATTGAACAAGAAGAAGTATTACCTTCAGCGGCTGTACCAGACCTTGATGCGGCAGAATCTCGTTTGCATCACAAGTCTGGCAAATCATTAACGCATGTTGCCTAAGCGCAATATGCCTAAATAAAAAGAACGAATGGGGAGAGCGAACCATGACGCAATTACAACAACCAATTAAATTTGCTTATTGGGTACCAAACGTAAGCGGTGGCCTTGTAGTGAGTAACATCGAACAGCGTACAGACTGGAGTTATGACTACAATGTTCGACTTGCACAGGCTGCCGAAAACAATGGTTTTGAATATGCGCTCACCCAAATTCGTTTTACGGCTGGGTACGGGGCAGAAAACCAACATGAATCGGTAAGTTTTAGTCATGCATTACTAGCAAAAACTGAAAAACTGAAAGTCATTGCGGCGATTCTCCCCGGCCCCTGGAAACCCGCGTTGGCGGCAAAACAACTTGCAACGATTGATTATCTAACTGAAGGCCGTATTGCGATTAACGTAGTGAGTGGCTGGTTCAGAGGTGAGTTTGATGCCATTGGTGAAGAGTGGCCTGAGCATGATGAACGTTATGTTCGCTCCGAAGAATTTATTCGCACGCTAAAAGGAATCTGGACCACCGACAACTATAGTTTCAATGGTAAATACTACCAGTTCCAAAACTACACGCTTAAACCAAAACCTTTGCAAAAGCCTTATATCGAAGTTTTCCAAGGTGGCAGTTCACGTGCTGCACGTGACATGGCGTCTCGCGTATCTGACTGGTATTTCACTAACGGTAATACGGTAGAAGAAATTCAAAAACAAGTCGAAGATATTCGCACTAAAGCAAAAGCCAATAACCATCATGTCAAAATTGGGGTAAATGCATTCATCATTGCCAGAGATACCGAAGAAGAAGCAAAAGCAGTACTTCAAGAAATTATTGATAAAGCCAACACTGAAGCCGTAAATGCATTTGGAGATGCTACACGTGAAGCAGGTGCTGCTTCACCAGAGCAACAAGGTAACTGGGCAAAATCAAGTTTTGAAGACTTAGTGCAATACAACGATGGCTTTAAAACCAATTTAATTGGTACGCCGCAGCAAATTGCAGAGCGTATTGTGGCACTCAAAAATGTAGGTGTTGATTTGATTCTTTCCGGATTTTTACACTTTATTGAAGAGGTGGAATATTTCGGAGAAAAAGTTCTGCCGCTCGTTCGTCAGTTAGAACTTCAACAGGAGAAGGAGGTAGAAATCCAAGCTAAATCAGCCTAAAAAACCCCAGTTAAAACAGCGCAAGATAATAAAAACAATAAATTAAAAATAAAGAATTTATTGGCTCCAAGACTCGGCTTGGAGCCTTTATTTTTTAGGATTTCTCGACTTCTCGAATCACAGTTTCAACTGAGTAACGGCACCATTTTGAAAGTTTCTCGATAAATTCATTTAAGGCAGCGGGTTCAAAATGGCTGACAATCATATAGCAAGCATTGCCCATGACTTTAAAGCATTCATCGATTTGTTCATATTGCTTAACCAAATTTTCAATTTCTTCAAATGCGCGTTGTTCATTTAAATGCAAGTGAATAAATTGCTTATGCGAATATTGCACGGCAATGGTGTAGTTTTTGATAACACCTGCATCCATTAACTGAGCAATTCGAGCACCCACCGCCTGTCCTGTTCGATGGACGCGCTGCCCAATGTCTTTATTTGTCAGACGAGAATCTTGTTTGAGTAATGCAATAATTTTTAGATCAATCGGGTCTAATTCAATATTCATTTTTCATGGTGAAAGAAAACTGGCGGTAATGCTTTCATCTGACTATAGCCGATTTTTCAAGCAGAGAATAATCTTGTTTTATCTCATATCAACAAGAGTGACCTCATGAAACAAGCTCTATTAGTTATCGATGTACAAAATGATTATTTTAAAAATGGCAAAATGGAATTGGTTGGGCCAGAGCAAGCGCTAGAAAAAATAAAACAACTCGAACAATATTTTAACGAGAAAAACTTGCTCATCATTTATGTGCAGCATATTAACCCGCCACAAGCGAGTTTCTTCCAAGAAAATACAGATGGGGTTTTACTTCATCCTGAACTCAGTGCTGGCAGTGATTCATTAATCGTGACAAAGCATTTTCCAAACAGTTTTTTAGAAACCAATTTAGATGAGCTTTTAAAAACACATCAAATTGAACAACTCGTGATTACAGGCATGATGACGCATATGTGTATTGATTCAGGGACTCGTGCAGCCAAAGAACTTGGCTATCAACCCATCTTAATTGCAGATGCAACCGCAACTCGCGATTTAAGCCATGATAGAAAAATTGTAAAAGCTGAAGACGTACAAACTGCTTTTTTAACTGCGCTGAGTACATTTGCAAATGTAGAAAATACTGCTGACTTTTTAGCAAGCTCTTAGTAGAAAGCAATAAAAAAGCCCCAGATGGGGCTTTTTTAAAATTAGTTCTGCTTATCAGGATAAACCGTTGTAATTAACTGATCTACCACTGCAGGCTCAGCCAAGGTTGAAGTATCACCTAAACTATCTAGCTCATTCGCTGCAATTTTTCTTAAAATACGGCGCATGATTTTACCCGAACGCGTTTTAGGTAACGCTGGTGCCCAATGTAATGCATCAGGTGAGGCCACAGGTCCAAGCACTTTACGTACCCAGTTGATTAACTCTTTACGCAGCTCTTCCGATTCTGCAACACCTGCCTGTAAGGTCACGAAAGTACAAATACCTTGTCCTTTAATCTCATGTGGCATACCCACCACTGCTGCTTCTGCTACAGATTCATGCGAAACCAAAGCACTTTCAATTTCAGCAGTACCTAGACGATGACCTGAAACGTTTAAGACGTCGTCAACACGACCTGTGATCCAGTAATACCCATCTTCATCACGGCGAGCACCATCGCCTGTAAAATAAGTATTTTTAAAGGTCGAGAAATAAGCTTCAATAAAGCGGTCCGGATCACCCCAAATAGTACGCATCTGGCCTGGCCATGAATCTTTAATCACAAGGTTACCTTCAACCGCACCTTCTAGCTCATTACCTTCACCATCCACAATGGCGGGTTGAATCCCAAATAATGGACGTGTTGCTGAACCTGGTTTTAAAGCTGTTGCACCCGGCAATGGAGCAATCAAAATACCGCCTGTTTCGGTTTGCCACCATGTATCAACAATCGGGCAGCGGCCTTCACCAACAACATTGTAGTACCAATTCCAAGCTTCAGGGTTAATAGGTTCACCGACCGAACCGAGTAAACGCAAGCTGCTACGGTTACTTTCGCGTACAAATGAATCACCCTCTCGCATCATGGCGCGAATTGCGGTTGGAGCTGTATATAAGATAGAAACTTTATGTTTATCGACTACGTGACCAAGACGTGCCCATGTTGGGTATTGAGGCACGCCTTCAAACATTAAGGTCGTGGTACCATTTGCTAGCGGTCCATAAATCAAATAACTATGCCCTGTAATCCAACCGATATCGGCTGTACACCAATACACATCATCTTGTTTTAAATCGAAGACCTCTTTAAAGGTACTGGTTACATAAACTAAGTAACCGCCTGTCGTATGCAACACACCTTTCGGTTTACCTGTCGAGCCCGATGTATAAAGAATAAATAAAGGGTCTTCTGCCTTCATCGGCTCTGGAGGACAGTTTGCATCAACCTCCATAATAATGAGGTGATACCACAAATCACGACCAGGCTTCATTTCAATCGGGTTTGCATTACGGTAAACCACGATCACATTTTCAACACACTCAGTACCCGGCAACGCTAAAGCCAAATCAACATTTTCTTTGAGTGGTAATAGTTTTCCGGCACGTAGACTTGAGTCTGCGGTAATCACCAGTTTCGCTTGGCTATCTTCAATACGACTCGCTAAAGAGTCTGGCGAGAACCCACCAAACACTACACAGTGAACAGCACCAATACGGGCACAGGCTAACATGGCAATTGCACCCTCAGTGACCATCGGCATATACAGTACAACGCGGTCACCTTTACCAATGCCATATTTCTTTAAAACGTTGGCAAAACGGCAGACTTCGTCGTGTAATTCTTTATAAGAGACAATCTTATGACGAGAAGGATGGTCACCTTCCCAAATAATTGCAGGTTTATGTGGATGTTCTTTAAGATGCCTGTCTAGGCAGTTTGCTGACACGTTCAACTCACCATCAGCAAACCATTCAATTTTAAAATTGTCTTTGTCAAAACTAGTATTTTTAACTTGGGTAAATGGCTTTATCCAATCGACAATTTTAGCTTGCTCTGCCCAGAATTCATCTGGGTTCTCGATAGAGTGTTGATAACGTTTAAAGTAGTCTGCTTCAACAGTACGAGCTGTTTTTTTAAATTCCTCTGGTACTGGATAGATCTCATTCATACGCAACTTCCTTGATCTTGTGCATCCCATCTCGAGACTGTGGCTATTATTTTACTGGATCTTATTTGCATGCCTTTGCAGTATGATGACTCATTCAAAGCCTAGACAATGCGACTTTGGTCATATATTAACCACTTACTCAAGCATACGAAATTATGAACATTTTTATAAAATTAAGTTGATTTAAAACATTTGTCTATAGCTTTTACTTTTATAATTTTTTCAATATTTGATGGTTTTGATCATCAACAAAGATTATTTTGTCTCTCATATGCAACCTAGGAATAAAATAATATGTTTGCCCAAACAACTTCCTCACGCCCACCACAGCTGCCTTTAAAAGATAGCCCTTTTTCAATTCATGGCCGTTTTAACCGTATGAGTTATTTAGGTGGATATGGACTGATTTATTTAGTCACAATCGTGGGTTATTTTATTCTGGCCTCCTTTCTTGGAAGTTTTCAGCTTTCAAGTAATTTATTTAATTTTGAGTTTTATAGCTCTCTTTCTGGCCTCAGTGCTTTGGTGGTATGGGCTTTTTGGCTATTCCTGATTTATTTAAATGTTGTTCTCGTCGTGCGACGTTTGCATGATCTAAATAAAAGTGGTTGGATGGGATTACTACTATTCATTCCAGTTGTTCAGTTCTTTTTTATGATTTATTTACTACTTGCCTCAGGTACAGCAGGTCCAAATCAATATGGTCCATCTCGACCATCAACGTTCATAGAAAAGTTAATGGCTTGGTTTATTTTATTGGCTATTTTAATTAGCCTTATTTCTACCGCAGGCTTTTTTTACTACTTCTCTGGTACCGATACTATTCAAACCCCGTCACAAATCTTACAAAAAGGAACGGAATACTTTTAATTAAAAAACACTTTATTATTCAGATGAACTCATTATAGTAGGCGCACATTTTATCTCCTACTATAATGAAGGCCGATCATCGCTTTCATAATTTTTTAAAATAGAGACTTGTTGTGGCTGATGAACAAAAATCCTTAACGGATGTTGCAAAAAATACAGGCGAACTTTTGCAAGAAGCAGGTACTAAAACCACTCAAACGGTTTTAGCCCATACCGAAAAGTATCATGATGCCTATACCACTATTGATAAAATCGTGGATAGCTTCTGGGAACGTGTGCCTTATATTTGTATTGCGATTATCGTTTTTATTATTTTTTGGCTAC
Organism: Acinetobacter sp. 22512; assembly: GCF_052044755.1. NCBI lineage: Bacteria > Pseudomonadati > Pseudomonadota > Gammaproteobacteria > Moraxellales > Moraxellaceae > Acinetobacter > Acinetobacter sp. 22512. Next base: position 207,940 of record NZ_JBQENP010000002.1, read on the forward strand.
TCACCAAATTATTTAAGTTCTTTGTTCGTAAAACCTTAGAAAATCGTTCTTATACGCGCCAAAACCTAGTGTTGGTTCTAAACCGTGTAGGAAGTACGACAATTTTATTTTTTGGATTCTTAATTGCACTTGTCATCATGATCCCAGGTTTTACCCCGGGGCAACTCATGAGCGCGTTAGGGATCGGTTCGGTTGCAATTGGTTTTGCATTTAAAGATATTTTCCAAAACTTGCTTTCAGGTATTTTAATTTTATTGAGCGAACCGTTCCGTATTGGCGATTCAATCGTGGTCAATTCACTTGAAGGAACTGTTGAAGATATCCAAATTCGTGCAACATTCTTACGCTCGCCAGATGGCCGTCGCATTGTTATTCCAAATGCCACTGTTTATACGAGCGCTTTAACTGTAAATACGGCTTATCAGCAGCGACGTTGTGAGTTTGTAGTCGGCATTGGATATGACGACGATGAACAAAAAGCTAAACAGATTATTTTAGATATTCTTAATAATGACCGAAATGTACTCAGTCAACCAGCTTTCTCGGTTAACGTTACAGCTTTAGCAGATTTCTCGGTTAACCTGACTGTACGTTGGTGGGTTGATACTACTGAAACTGATATGTCCTCATCTACAAGCACAATTCAAGCTCAAGTAAAACAAGCTTTCAATGAGAACGGAATTAATATTCCTTACCCAATTCAGGAATTAAAAATGGCTTCAAATCAGCCACTTTTAAACCCAGAAACATCAACTAAAGAGACGACCTAAAATATAAGAAATAGACGTTTCAGTTCTTAAAATACGGTTGCCTAAGCTCACAGCTTGGCAGCCGTTTTTTGTGAGCAAATCAATTTCATAGGGAATAAAGCCGCCTTCGGGTCCAACGACTACACTGCACGCATGCGGAATATTAACTGGCATGCTCTGCTCGGCATACGGATGAGCCACATAGGCGGGACTTTCCTTTGAAATTAAGTTTGGTAGAACATCTTCAACAAAAGGTTTAAAGCGTTTATATAATTGAATTTCAGGAGCAATGGTGTCGCCTGCTTGCTCAAGCCCTAAAGTCACATAGTTATCAAGTTGTTGTAAAAATGGAGTTTGCCAATAGCTTTTATCTACGCGGTAACTATGAATCAAACTAATTCTTTCAACACCTAGAGTCACACTATCCATAATTAAACGGCGTAAAACTTTGGGCCTTGGTAACGCTACGATTAAATGTACTGGAAGTTTTGCAGGTACAACTTCTTCAGTGATAGGCCGTATACAAACTTCTTGCTCATTCATCGAAACAATTTCAGTGGTATAGCGTGCACCATTACGAACACCAACTTTTAGATTTTGGCCCACCGTAATATCAAGATGTTCACGTAAATGCTGCAATTGGCGTTTTGAACGGATTAACCATAAATCTGACTGAACATCATCAGGTTCTAGTAAAACGATATTCATGGTTTTTCGGCCAAATACCGGTTAATTACACCAATATGCTTTTGTAATGAACCTTGGTTACGTTGTAAGACTTTATGCGCCTGCTCTACCACCTGCTTTGCTTCTTCAGGCTCGGCTAAACATGCCATCCAGATTGCTACAACTTGCTCAGCGTCTTGAGCAATGAGCACCCCATTTTCATCAATAAATTCATCAACAATGGTTTGGAAATTAAAGTAACGAGGTCCAATTACGGTCGGTACATTTAAAACCATAGGCTCTAAAATATTATGCCCACCACCTGGTTCATTAAGTGATCCCCCCACAAAACACACCTGACTTAAGGCATACCATAGCCAAAGCTCACCCATACTATCCGCCAGATAAACCTGTGTACTGGCGTGAATACTATGATTCATACTTCTACGATGAGTGATTAGATCTAAGTTCTGACAAATTTCAAATACTTCATCAAAACGTTCAGGATGTCGAGGCACGACAATACAAACTAAATCTGGATCTGACTTTAGATAAGGTGCAAGTGCCTGCAAAATTTGTTGTTCTTCTGGCGCATGTGTACTGGCAATTGTTAGGACTTTACGCTGTCCCAAATACCATTGTTGTTGTAATTGCTCAGCCTGATTTATAAAAGCCTCAGGTGCATGGATATCAAACTTAATATTTCCAACTACCTGACTTTTTTGTTGATCTAAACCAAGTTCTACATAACGTTGTCGAGTTGCATTATCTTGTGCCAACACCCAGTCAATTTGTTTCAGCATTCCTGCCGTTAGACCTGAAACGCGACTATAACCTTTCGCTGATTTTTCTGATAATCGCGCATTTAATAATAAACAAGGAACCTGCTGTAGCTTGGCTTGATCAATTAAATTTGGCCAAAGCTCAGTCTCAACCAATGCTAAAAGCTTTGGCTGATATAACTCAAAAAATTGTTTTAAAAGATGCTTTTGATCAACAGGCAAATAAACTGCTTGAAATAGATCTAAATAAGGTGCTTTTAAAAATAATGATTTGGCACGCGCCTGCCCCGTCTTTGTTGTATTAGTAACTAATACAGGTTGACCGAGTTTAAGATAATGCTCGATTAAAGGCTGCGCAGCATTGGTTTCTCCAACCGAAACAGCGTGGAACCAAATTGCTCTTACATTTTTCGGAGACTCAAACGGCCCAAATCTTTCAAGACATTCCTGATTATATAATTCCTGGCTTTCTGCACGTCTTTTTATCCGCCATTGGTAAAAAGGTTTTAATAAATGGAGTGCGGTGTTGTACCAAAAAGGGGTCGCCAAGCGGTTTGCCTCAAATAGTCAAAGTTTAAAACTGGGGAAAATATAACATAGATAGAAAAAATGGCAGAGTTTCGATACCTAAACTCTACCATTACAAGAAAAGCGATTTACTGAATTCAGAAATGGACGAAGTCAGCAAAACATCATTTCAAAGAATCTTATGAAGCTTCTAGTGTTGGATAGTCTGTATAACCTTCAGCACCTTTCGCATATAAAGTCGTTGCTTGAAGTTCGTTTAGTGGCAAATCTTGCTCTAAACGCTGTAAAAGATCTGGGTTAGCAATATATGCCTTACCAAAAGATACAGCATCTGCCTGACCTTCACGCAAGATACGTTTTGCTGATTCTGGTGTTAGGTTCTCATTGGCAATCCATACACCATTAAATTTTTCGCGAAGTTTAGGACTAATACTATCAGCAGCTTCATATTCACGAGAGAAAATGAAAGCAACATTACGTTGGTTAAGTTGTTCAACTACATAACCAAAAGTTGCTAATGGGTTTTCATCTCCCATATCGTGTGAATCACCACGCGGTGCAATATGAACACCTACTCGGCCTGCGCCCCACACTTCAATAAATGCATCAACGACTTCTAATAATAAACGTGCGCGATTTTCAACAGGACCACCGTATTCATCATCACGTTGGTTGGTATTACTTTGAAGGAACTGGTCAATTAAGTAACCGTTCGCTGCGTGTAATTCAACACCATCAAAACCTGCTGCTTTAGCCAGTTCTGCTGAATGTTTGTATTGAGCAATAACTTCTTGAATCTCTTCAATTGAAAGTGCACGCGGTGTTACATAGGGACGTTTAGGACGTAATAAACTCACTTCACCCGCAGGTTGAATTGCACTTGGTGCAACAGGAATATCACCATCTAAAAGTTCAGGATGCGAAATACGGCCTACATGCCAAAGTTGAGCTACAATTTTTGAACCTTGAGCATGAACTGCCTCAATAATTTTATTCCAAGCTTGTGCCTGCTCTTGTGACCATAATCCTGGGGTGTCTGCGTAACCCACAGTTTTTGAACCAATTACTGTTGCTTCGGTCAAAATTAGACCAGCATTTGCACGTTGTTGATAGTATTCAACCATTAAATCATTAGGCACTCGGCTTACACCACTACGCGCACGCGTTAATGGAGCCATTACCAATCGATTTTTGATTTCAAAATCACCAACCGTTAAAGGAGTATTGAGTTCAGCCATAATCGCCTCGACTTACACTTTTAATAATTTAAAGTGTTTGTTTTAAATGTTCGATATATTGCTGAATCAAAGCTTCGTTACGTGAAAAATAAGACCATTGACCATATTTTTGGACCTGAATAAGCCCCGCCTGTTGTAACACAGACAAATGATTGGACATTGTAGACTGAGCTACTTTACCCAAACGTTCAATATGACCTGCACAAACACCCTTCTCAAAACTACCACCACATTCTTCAATCGGTAAATAATGTGCAGGTTCTTTTAACCATTGCAAAATTTGCCGACGTAGAGGGTTGGAAAGGGCTTTGCTAATTGCATCAATATCCATAGGCTCAACACGTCTTTTAAACGAACAAAGCTTTGTTCAGCATTTCGAAAATATAATATCGCATTTTTTCGATATTCATATCTATTTTTTTCGATATTCATATCGTATTTTTTCGATTAACATTCGAAAACTGAACTGCTTTGCCGTTTTAATCGCTAAAAATCCAAGAGTTCTACATATTCATAGATGAAGTGTATTTAAACTAAAAGTTCAGCAGACTCTTATAAACCTTGTTTTAAACTCGCTTCGATGAAACGATCAAGGTCACCATCAAGAACAGCACCTGTATTAGAGTTTTCAACCCCTGTACGTAAATCTTTAATACGAGAATCATCTAATACATATGAACGAATTTGGCTTCCCCAACCAATATCAGACTTCGAGTCTTCTAGAGCTTGAGCTGCTTCATTACGTTTTTGCATTTCCAATTCATATAAACGTGCACGTAACTGTTTCCATGCGTGGTCACGGTTAGCATGTTGCGAACGCTGGTTCTGACACGCTACTACAATACCTGTTGGGATATGAGTCAAACGCACAGCCGAGTCGGTTTTGTTAATATGCTGACCACCTGCACCAGATGCACGGTACGTATCGGTACGAACATCAGAAGGGTTAATATCAATTTCAATATTGTCATCAACTTCTGGTGAAATAAATACCGCAGAGAATGAAGTGTGACGACGGTTGCCACTGTCAAATGGTGATTTACGAACTAAACGGTGTACACCTGACTCTGTGCGTAACCAACCGTAGGCATATTCACCTTCCACACGAATCGTTGCTGATTTAATACCTGCTACGTCACCGTCAGACACTTCCATAAGTTCTGCTTTAAAACCATGACGTTCAATCCAGCGCATATACATGCGTAAAAGCATAGACGCCCAATCTTGTGCTTCAGTACCACCTGAACCTGATTGAATCTCGACATAGCAAGGGTTCGGGTCCATTGGGTTACTAAACATGCGACGGAATTCAAGTTTAGCCAGTTCATCTTCGGCAGCACCAAGCTCCGACTGAACATCTTCAAGCAGGCTTTCATCGTCGGCTTCTACAGCCAAATCTAACATCGCTTTTGCATCTTCAAGCTGTGTAGATAAGCCATCCAATACATTAATAACGTTTTCTAGTTCGCCCTTTTCTTTCGCCATCGCCTGAGCACGGCTTTGATCATTCCAGATTGCAGGGTCTTCTAACTCACGTAAAACTTCTTCTAAACGTTCTTTTTTCAGATCGTAGTCAAAGATACCCCCGTAGTGTTTGGCTACGATCAGTTAAGTCTTTCAATTGGTTTAGATAAGGATTAATTTCCACGCGAGTGTTCCCATAAGAGCAGATAAACGGTCAATTATTTTAGCATAGCTGCGGTTATCTACGAACCCGCTTTGTATTTCTCATCATATTTCATCAATTTGATTTATAAATTTTCTTCAGTTCAATTTAAGATTAATTAGTAACATCCTCATACAAAATTGGGTACTTTTACAGCATTTTTTATGATCTACACAAAATATCCTCAATTTTAATAAAATAAAACATTATATTTTTATATTTTAAAATCAATATCTTAAATTAAATTAGTTTACATAAATATCACACGGTTACAGTACGGTTACTTGCGCAAGATTGACGACAAAGCTTTTTCGTCTAGACTAAAAGTTGTAACAAAACATTTATAAAATCGCTTTTTAGAGGGGAGAGATTCCATGAAAAAACTAGCAATTGCATCAGCTCTTTTATCTGCACTCGCAGTGAGTGGCGCAGCAAACGCTTACCAAGCTGAAGTTGGTGGTTCTTACAATTATCTTGATCCAGACAACGGTAGCAGCGTAAGTAAATTCGGTGTTGACGGGACTTATTACTTTAATCCTGTTCAAACTCGTAACGCTCCACTTGCTGAAGCAGCTTTCTTAAGCCGTGCAAGTAACGTTAACGCCCTTATCAACTATGGCGATAACAGCGGTACAAAAGATACTCAATATGGCGTAGGTGTTGAATATTACGTTCCTAACTCAGATTTCTACCTTAGCGGTGATGTAGGTCGAAATGAGCGTGAAATTGATAACACTAATTACGACCAAAAAGTAACTACTTACGCAGCTGAAGTAGGTTATTTACCAGCTCCAGGTTTATTACTTGCTCTAGGTGTTAAAGGCTACGACGAAAAAGACGGCAAAGACGGCGCTGATCCAACAGTTCGTGCTAAATACGTAACTCAAGTAGGTCAACATGACGTAAACCTTGAAGCGTTCGGTGCGTTCGGTGACCTAGACGAATATAAAGTTCGTGGTGACTACTACATCGACAAAACTTTAAGTGTTGGTGCTGATTACTACAACAACGACTTAACTGACAAAGATGAATTTGGTATCAATGCTAAAAAATTCTTAAATCAGCAAGTAAGTGTTGAAGGCCGTGTTGGATTTGGTGATAACGACAACACTTATGGTGTTCGTGCAGCATACCGCTTCTAATCAAGCCTAAAGTCATAAAAAAATCCGCTCAATTGAGCGGATTTTTTTATTGGTTTAAATGTACGATGCGTAATTGTAAATTCACATTTCCATTAAATGCATTACGATCTATTTCATAGACCAAATGTACATAATCCCGCATTGGGTCAAATTCAAAACGGCCTGCTGCATTAAAAGCAATTGCATCAAAACTATATTGGCCGAGTGCTAATTTAAGCTTCAAATGCGTTTCTTTAAGCCAGCGATAATCAACAACTTTAAAATGCCCCTCAAACTGAGGAAAAGGGAATTTTTGTCCCCAAGGCCCCAACTGTTCTATCCAATCTAATGTATTTAGTTGCAAAGCCGAAGCAGGGAGTTCTCCATCCGTCCATAGCGTTGCTTGAAACAAAGACTCTTCCATTGCTGCAATACAATTGGTAAACGCTGTTTTAAAAGCTTCGAAGTTTTCTTTACGTATGGTTAAACCTGCTGCTGCTGCATGCCCACCAAAATGGCTCACCAATTCTGGATGTTGTTCAGCAACCTGTTCAATTGTATCTCGAATATGCACCCCATCAATTGAACGTGCAGACCCTTTTATATGAATACCATCTTCATCAGGTGCAAATACAATAGTGGGACGATGAAACTGCTCTTTTAAACGCCCCGCTACAATTCCAATCACACCTTGATGCCAGTTTTCTTCGAAGAGTATAAGAGCTGGAGGAACGTCTTCCTTTGAGAGCTGCAAGCTATCTAAAGCAGACAAGGCTTGTTGCTTCATCTCCCCTTCGATTTGACGGCGCTCTATATTTAATTGATTTAACTGTCTCGCGATTGGATAGGCAGATTCCATAGTGTCAGCTAATAAACATTCAATGCCTATACGCATGCTCTCCATGCGTCCAGCAGCGTTAATACGCGGACCTAAAACAAAACCTAAATCTTGTGCACGCAAAGATGAAGCCTCACGGCCAGCAATATCTAGCAACGCCAATATTCCGACTCGGCATTGATGTTGTTGAATACGTTTTACGCCTGCATCGACCAAAATACGATTGTTATAATCTAACACAGCAACATCCGCATACGTTCCCAAAGCAACCAAGTCTAGATATTGAGTGACTTTACTTGTACTTTTGTTTTGCTTGTTACGTAAACTTGCTAAATTGGCCAGTACATAAAATGCAACTCCAACACCTGCAAGCGCCTTACTTGGGAACTCACAACCTAACTGATTTGGATTTACAACTGCTTCTGCAAGCGGTGTTTCTTTAGTGGTTAAATGGTGATCTGTAATAACCACTTGCATGCCCAGTGCATGTGCCGCATCAACACCAGCATGGCTGGAAATCCCATTATCGACAGTAATTAATAAATCGGGTTGATAAGTTTGATGTGCAAGCTCTGCAATTGCGGGGGTAAGCCCATAACCGTATTTAAATCGGTCTGGAACCAAATAGTCGACTTGTGCCCCCATATCGCTAAGCACCAATACCATTAAAGCTGTACTGGTTGCACCATCGGCATCATAATCACCGACAATAACAATTTTTTTCTGCTCATCAATAGCTTGATCTATTAATGCCACAGCAGTTTCTAATCCCTTGAGCTGTGGAGCTAATAAATTCTTAAGCTTTAACTCTAATTCCTGTTCAGATTGTACCCCACGCCTTGCCAAAATTTCGGCAATAAACGGAGGCACGCCCTGAAACTGTTCAGGGCGTGTTAATAAAGGTCTTTGTTTGATTTGTATTTTTGTCATTTAAGGCATCAGTCGGTGCAGCGTCCATTGACCGTCGATTTTTTCATAACTCAAGCGGTCATGTAAACGATTTGGTCTTCCCTGCCAGAATTCATAATAATCTGGTTGCAGACGATAGCCTCCCCAGAACTCTGGCTTATCAAGTACTTCACGACTTGTAACTTGCTGTTGTAAGTCTTGAAAACGTTGCTGTAACAGCTCTCGGCTTTCAATCTTACCACTTTGCGGAGTACTGATATGCGCTGCAATCTGGCTATCACGTGGTCGTTTACGATAGTAATCTGTAGACTCTTGCTCAGCAATTTTGACTACACGACCACCAACTCGCACCTGACGCTCTAGACTTGGCCAGTAAAATAATAATTCGGCATATGGATTTTCTGCCAAATCGATACCTTTTTGACTGTCGTAATTAGTATAAAAATCATACCCAGCTTCTGTAGCCCCACGTAACAAAACTGTTCGAACATGAGGTCTGCCATTCGCGCTTGCTGTCGCTAATGACATTGCATAGGGTTCATGCAAATTGGCTGCTAGAGCATGGTTAAACCAACCAAGAAACTGCTGATGAGGATTAGATTCAACTTGCCCCTCATGCAATTCTCCTTGCTCGTAGCTTAAGCGTAATTCACTTAAATCTTTAATGACATCACTCATGTCATGCACCTTATGCGACTTGTGCTTGTGAACGAACTGAATCTGCTAAATGCTGAGCTAAAGCATTCACTTCTTGCTCATCATCACCTTCGACCATAACACGAATTACAGGCTCTGTTCCTGACTTACGAATTAAGATTCGTCCATGTCCTTTGAGCTGTGCTTCTGCTTTATCAAACTCGGCAACCAATGTAGGAATAGAATACGGATCAAGCATTTGTTCTAAACGTACATTCACAAGAATTTGCGGGAATAATTTAAAGTCTTGAACCAACTCATGAAGAGCTTTATTTTGCTCGACCATCACGGTTAAAACTTGAAGTGCTGCAATAATCGCATCACCTGTCGTACTCTTGTCTAAAGTTAGAATATGACCAGATGGTTCCCCACCAGTAACCCAACCATTTTCTTCTAAAGCTTGTAATACATATCGGTCGCCAACCTTAGCACGAACAAAACCAACATTCGCTTTTTCAAGTGCAATTTCGAGTGCCATGTTACTCATGACAGTACCAACAACGCCTGCTGGTTTTTTCTGAGCCTGAGTCGCCAAGATATATAAAATATGATCGCCATCAATCAAGTTACCAAACTTATCGACCATCACGACACGGTCAGCATCACCATCAAAGGCAATCCCTAAATCTGCTTCGTGCTCAACTACAGCTTTTTGTAGGTTCTCAGGATGTGTTGAACCACAACCTTCATTAATATTTAAACCATCCGGCTCATTATATAAAGCAACAACTTTTGCACCTAACTCACGGAAAACCGAAGGACCAACGCTATACGCTGCACCATGAGCACAATCCACCACAATTGTTAAATTACTTAAATCAAAATGGTAAGGAAAAGTAGATTTACAGAATTCAATGTAACGACCATTTGCATCTTTTACACGAACACTTTTACCTAAGTTTGCTGTGTCATCAATATATAAATCTTTTTCTAATTCGAGGTTAATTTCTTCTTGTAGCGCATCTGGTAGTTTTTTACCTTCGCTTGAGAAAAATTTAATACCATTATCAAAATATGGGTTATGTGATGCAGAAATCACGATACCTGCATGCGCATGTAAAGCACGAGTAAGGTGCGCAATTGCTGGGGTTGGTAATGGGCCAAGCAAATGAACATATACGCCAGCAGCGTTTAACCCCGCCTGCAAAGCAGACTCTAAAATATAACCAGATAAACGAGTGTCTTTTCCTAATACAACAAGTGGCTTATTTTTTGGACTCGTTCGTTTTAATACCTTCCCTGCAGCAAAACCGAGTTTTAAAGCAAACTCTGGAGTAATAGGCATTTGCCCAAATTTTCCACGAATACCATCCGTTCCAAAATAACTCATAGCTTATCTCATTTTTACGCCACTTCAGCCGTGGCTTACTGCATATATGGCAATTCCGCCATATCTCTTTTCGTCAGATTCACTTTACACCAAAAACAAAAAGCCGTCAGTGTAATGACGGCTTTCTTCATTGTTTTGGTTACGAAAATCTAACCAACACGATAGTTCGGAGCTTCTTTAGTAATCGTTACATCATGAACATGTGACTCAGACATGCCTGCTGAAGTAATTTTCACAAATTTCGCATTTTGGCGAAGATCTTCAATCACAGCTGAACCTGTATAACCCATCGAAGAACGTAAACCACCCATCATTTGATGAACGATGTTACCCATTGGGCCTTTATAAGGAACACGGCCTTCGATTCCTTCTGGTACTAACTTCTCAGCACCTGCTTTTGAATCTTGGAAATAACGGTCAGCAGAACCAGTTGCTCCCGCCATTGCACCTAATGAACCCATACCACGATATGCTTTGTAGTAACGACCTTGGAAAAACTCAACTTCGCCCGGCGCTTCTTCAGTACCTGCAAGTAATGAACCAACCATGATCGTACTTGCACCCGCACCGATCGCTTTTGCCATATCACCAGAGAAGCGGATACCACCATCTGCAATTAAAGGAATTTGATCTTTTAGTGCGCTAGCAACGCTGTCAATCGCAGAAATTTGTGGCATACCAATACCTGCCACAATACGTGTTGTACAGATAGAACCAGGGCCAATACCTACTTTTACAGCATCTGCACCTGCATCTAATAATGCTAATGCAGCATCACCAGTTGCAATGTTGCCACCAATCACTTGTACTTGAGGGAAGTTTTGTTTCACCCAACGTACACGTTCAATTACACCAGCAGAGTGACCATGTGCTGTATCAACAACAATTACGTCAACACCGGCTTCAACCAATGCTTCCACACGACTTGGTGTATCAGCACCTGTACCTACCGCAGCACCCACACGTAAACGACCAAGATCATCTTTACAACTGTTTGGATAGCTCTCAGCTTTGCGGAAGTCCGTTACTGTAATTAAGCCTTTAAGTTCGTTGCTCTCACCAACGACCAAGACTTTTTCAATACGGTGTTTTTGCAATAATGCTTGAATATTTTCTTTAGACTCGCCTTCACGTACAGTTACTAAACGATCTTGGCCTGTCATGATGTTGCTAACAGGTTGTTCTAAATTGGTTTCAAAACGCGTATCACGGCCTGTCACAATACCAACAACCTTGCCGTCTTTAACAACAGGTACACCACTAATGTTATTAGCGCTGGTGATTGCGATGAGTTCACGTACTGTAGTTTCAGGCGTTACAGTGATTGGATCTTTCACCATACCCGCTTCGAATTTTTTCACACGGCGTACTTCTGCAGCTTGAGCAGCAATATCCATGTTTTTGTGCAAAATCCCGATACCACCATTTTGTGACATAGCAATCGCCATACGTGACTCAGTCACTGTATCCATTGCAGCTGAAACTAATGGGATATTTAAATGAATGCCGCGAGTTAAACGTGTCTTTAAAGAGACATCTTTTGGGAGAACAGTAGAGTAGGCAGGAAGTAATAAGACATCATCGAAGGTTAGCGCTTCTTGAACGATGGTCAGCATAACAATCTCACTGGTAAATTCCGTGAGCTATTATAAACAAATTTCAATGCAATTTTCATATTATCTTTGCCTTTTTCAGCAATAGATATTCGCCTATTCTAAATATTTCTCACTTATTATTGTGTTAGCTCATATTTAACTCACCTGATCATAGTCATGATCATTTTCAGAATCGGCTGGGTTAACACGAATAAGAGGAATAAGCTGGTGCGCCAAACGAGCTTTACTACACTGCTCATCTCCCACCTGCACCTCTCTACAGGTAGAACTACGTACAGCATAAATAGAACACCCCACCTCTTTACCAATTTCACCCATCAAAGCCTGACACCGTGGCTGAGCCCGATTAGTTCCACGCATACAAGAATAAACAGGTGTTAAAGATTCAACTAGATGTTCATCCATTAACTCGGCTTCAGCCCAGTAAAATGAAACCCGAAAATGTGCACAACATGCCCCACAGCGTAGGCACTCATCTGGAGTCGCAACTTGAGATAACATTTTATTCAAATTCTCGTCATCAAAAATTTTTCTGCGACGGAAAATACTAAAAAAATTTCAAATTGGACTCAAGATAATGGATCTCATTTTTTAAGTAGGGCAGCTAAAAATTTGCTCAGTCATTAAATCTACGCCGCATGGCAAGGTCTCAATCCAGTCTAAAAACTGATTGACCATTTCTTTACCCATAAATGGACTACCGTGCTGAGGCACAATCATTTCAATATCCATTTGGCGCACCATATTGACCCACAAACGGATAACTTTATTGGAACACATATAGCGTTGGTGAAAAGCCTTCATTTTCATGACGTGCGTATCGAAATCTTTTAAAGGCTGATTAGCATCTTCAACAATCGAGGCACCCATATCGCCAGAAAACAGAATCTTAGCAACTGGATCATAAAACTGAAAATTACCCACCGAATGTAAGAAGTGAGCGGGAACTACCACAAGCTTGGATTCTCCTAGAGTAATCACTTGGCCGCGGTCAGGTAATTCAATAAGACGGTCTTCCCAATTCCCTTTCATACGCTCACTCATAAATGAGGAATTTAGGTGTGGTAAAAAACGTGCCCATAATTTTGATGCAACGACTTTAGCATCGGTATAAACCAGCCAGCGTGGCATTGAAGTAATAATGTCCGGATCTTGATGAGAGGCCATCACATAGTCCAGATTTTTCAAACGTGTATATTTATTTAATTCCATCGTTAATGGAACGTAGGTCAAATCGCCACCTGGGTCAATTACAGCAGCGCGTTCATGGTCAATAATTAAAAATTGATTGGCTTGGATGCCTTCCCCTTTAACCAAGCTGGTAAAACTAATACATTTATGTACGCCATTATCAAATAATATCTGCGATGTTGTTTTTTCAAACCCCATACAATTCCCCAAAAAAACTTTAAATATTAGATATTTTTATATCCATACTAAAATAAAGGGATTCAATAACTCTTGCAATAAACTACTTTATTTTTCTAATAATATTTTAAAATTGATTTTGCTTTTCTTATTTTATAAATGAATCATAATGTTATTTAAAATTAAACCACAATAAATTAAAATAATTCTCATTATCAAATTTATTTTTTGTGCTGCTTAGGCCTCCCATGAATCAACCCTTCCGTTTTTCAACATCAAAAACATTGTTAGCAGTTGCTATTTTTACTTCGATGACAGCAAGTCACGCTGAAGAAATAACAGAACAACAAAATTCGACCAGTGTTCTCCCCACGATTTCTGTTCAAGCGCAAAAAGAAAGCACTTCACCTTACGTCGCAACGAAAGCAAACTCTGCCTTAAAATCAGACGCACCTTTATTTAAAACTGCTCAGTCGATTTCGGTGGTGACCCGCGAGCAACTTGACCAAAAACAAGCAAAGACACTTACAGATGCACTTGAAGGTGTTGCGGGTGTTGGAGCTGGGAAACTTGGTCGTCGTGGCTGGGATGATTTCATTATTCGAGGACAAACTTCTTCTGATTCAGTTTATGTAGATGGCTTAAGAGTAGGCCAAAATACGTATGTTGCTACTGAGTTATCAGGCATGGATCAGGTACAAGTTTTAAAAGGGCCTGCATCTATTAATTTTGGTTTGGTTGCTCCAGGAGGTATGGTCAACTTAGTGACTAAACGCCCTCAAGCTGAAAGCTTTGCTCGGGCCACTATGACTTATGGCAGCTACAACCTTAAAGAAGGAACGTTCGATTTAAACTATAGCCCTAATAATAGTGAAAAAGGTGCTTTCCGTTTAAATGGTCGTATCTCGGATCAAGATGACCCAACAGATTATGTATATTTTAAAAATTACTACATCTCTCCCTCTTATAACTTTGACTTAGGGGATAACACTGATCTATCTGTCATCGCAAGCTATCAGCATCGCGAATACATCCGTCAACAAGGGTTACCGGTCATTGGTACATTAAAAGATAACCCTAACGGCGCTATAGACCGAAGTTTATATATTGGCGATCCTAATTTTGGTAAATATGAAGCAGATGTTTACCGTACAGGTTATACCTTTAAACACGCTTTTGATAATGGTTGGAACTTTAATCAGAACTTTGCCGTACAAAAAACTGAAATGGATGGCACTGCTGTCTTTGCTCGCACAGGTAACAACTTTTGGGTAAAAAACAAACAAGGTGAAATCGACTACACAACCATTAGCCGTAAAAATAATAGCCGCCATCAAATTATTGATAATTTAAGCTTTGCCATTGATAACCGCCTAAATAAACAGTTTGATTTATATGGTATGCAACACGACCTTAATATTGGAGTAGATGCTTTTCAGGAAAAAAGTGATTACACCAATGATAAATACGACATTGGCGATTTAAATATCTATGACCCCGTTTACGGTCAAAATGTAAAATTGACTCAAAATGTTCGTGATATCAATCGTCTCAAATATTTAGGGCTTTATTTACGTGACCGCATTCAACTTAATGACCAATTACTTTTAAGCTTATCTGGTCGTCAAGACTGGGCTCAAACTCAAACCACAAGTTTGGTGACTGGCAGTACAAGTAAACAAACAGACAATGCATTTACAGGCAGCGCCTCTGTCATGTATACCCTTAATGATATTGTGGCTCCTTATGTCAGCTATGCCACTTCATTTACCCCAAATAGCGGTACTGATGTAAATAACAATCCATTCAAACCTGAAGAAGGGAAACAGGTTGAAGTCGGAATGAAATTACAAAGCCCAGATCAACGAGTTCAAGGTGCTATTGCTTGGTACGATTTAAAACGTCAAAATGTTTTAGTCACTGATACTGCGAATAGTGGCTATAAAGTACAACGTGGCGAACAGTTAACTCGCGGTATTGAAACTGAGCTAAGCGCAGAAATTTTAGAAGGTTTAAAATTAACAGCTGCCTATACCTACACAATTGATGCTGAAATTAGTAAAGATGCAAACGCGAGCAATGTAGGAAAAGCACTCGACAATATTCCTGAGCATGCTTACAGCCTGTCGGCTCGTTATAAATTTGACCCTGCCTCAAAACTTGGTTGGTATGTCGGCGGTGGATTCCGAGGTGAAACCTATAAAACTATGGATAAGTTAGATGTCCATATTCCAGGCTATACCGTATTTGATACAGAAGCTGGCTATGATGCAGGACATTGGGGTGCTCAACTTGCGATCCGTAATCTATTCGATAAAGATTACTATGCAGGTGCCTTAAATGAAAATTTGGTGACTTTAGGTAATCCACGTCAAATTAACTTTACTGTGAAATTTAACTATTAAAATTACCTATAAAAAAACGCACTCGATTCGAGTGCGTTTTTTTGGCAGCTTAAAATGTGTTAAAAGAAATAATGCTGTACTAGAGTAGAGATACCTACAATTAAGAAAATAGCAGCACCAATTTTATGAATGAGCGAGATAGATAAACGTTCAGCCAATTTATTACCAATAAATACAGCCGGTGCATTAGCAATCATCATTCCTAAGGTTGTACCTAACATCACCCAAAAGATGCTGTCGTAACGTGCAGCTAAAGCGACTGTTGCTATTTGGGTTTTGTCACCAATTTCTGCTAAGAAAAACAGGATAAAGGTTGCACCAAAAACACCAAATTTTTGCCATCTGTTAATACTATCCGTTTCATCATCGAGCTTATCTGGAATAAGCATCCAGAACGCCATACCAATGAAGCCAGCGGCAAGGACCCAGACTAAAATTTCGGGGCTCAGCACGGTTGTAATCCACTGTCCAAGTACAGCAGAAATACCATGATTAATTAGAGTAGCTAAAAGAATCGCAATAAGAATAGGGATTGGCTTACGGAAACGTGCAGACAGTAAAAGGGCCAATAATTGGGTTTTATCGCCCATTTCAGCGAGGGCAACAATTGAAGTAGAAATCAGAAATTCTTGCATGTCGTTTCTCTGGCTAGCATAAATGCCCATGACCTACCCCTCCTGCTAGCCAAATATCTGCAGAGTGGTAAATCAAAGGTCTTGCCAACTCGGAAACGATGAGACGTTTAAGCTATGATGACCATGTTCTGTTGAACAATTATGTTGATCATCACCTATTCATTTAGAAATGAATAGCGGCTACTCCCCAATGAAGTATGCGTTTATTATATTCGAGTAGTTCTATTTTTCAAACATTCAGGCGAAAAATTTTATCCACGCCCAAACTAACAATCGCCCTAGACCCAATAGTAAAGCTAAACAAATACTTAAGTTAATAAATCCAAAATTATTAATACCAGTTACGTGCTGAGACTGAAATTCAAATGGCAAAATAAGCATTGCTACAAATACTTCCAAGCCCATTGCAACGTAAGTCATCCATTCCCAAGGAAAGTGTAAAACACTCACCCACAACCCCATTAATAAAAATACAATTAATAGAATCGGCACCATGATTTTTAAAAATCCTACCATTTATTCTTTCTCCTTTACCGACTAACGAGAAATTTCTCCTCTCTCGACACTTCATTTTTCGTCTTTAGATTAACTTAAAACCAATTAAATTAAATATCAAAATAAAACCCCGCCGAAGCGAGGTTTTAATGATTCATTTAAAAATATTAGATTAATAAAGTACGAATATCTTTAAGAAGTTTCGTAAGTTTATTTGTAAAGCGAGCTGCATCTGCACCATTAATTACACGGTGGTCATAAGACAATGACAACGGCAACATTAAGCGCGGATCAAAGTCTTTACCATTCCATACTGGCTGCATTGTTGCAGGTGAAATACCTAAAATTGCAACTTGTGGCCAGTTCACAAGAGGTGTAAATGCGGTACCACCAATTGCGCCCAAACTTGAAATGGTGAAATTCGCACCTTGTAAGTCTTTTGGTGTTAATTTCTTATCACGTGCTTTTTGACCTAACACACCCAATTCAACTGCAATTTGCTTAATTGATTTTTGGTCTGGGTTACGAAGTACTGGCACAGTTAAACCATCAGGTGTTGCTACCGCAATTCCCATATGGATTTCATTGCGCAAGAGCACTGATTTACCGTCATCAGATAGATGACCTGCAAACTCACGCTCTTCTTTTAACAAGTACGCAACCGCTTTGATAATGAATGCCATAATCGTCAGGCTAATACCTTCTTTTTTGAAGTTGCCTTTTAACTCATTACGCCAATCTTCCAACTCAGTAATGTCTGCCAAATCAAACTGGGTGACTTGCGGAATAAAGTTGTTCAACGACAATTGCGGAATTGATACTTGCTGCAAACGTGTCAGTACTTTTTCTTCTACGCCACCAAACGCAGTGAAGTCAGGAAGCTTTGGCAAACCCGAAACCGCTGGTGCAGCCGAAGCAACTGGTGCCGCTTGCGGTGCAGTTAAACGAGTCTTCACATACGCAAAGATATCTTCTTTAACAACACGGCCATGTTCACCAGAAGTTTTAACTTGAGATAAAACTACACCAAGTTCACGAGCAAGCTTACGCACAGCTGGGCCTGCATAAACTTTAGCGTTTTCGGCTTCTTGTTCTTTGGTTAATTTATCATTACCAGAAGAAGCAGGGGCAGATACTGCTTGAGTCGGAGCAGGAGCTGCTGCTTTAGGCGCTGCTGCCTGCGGAGCTGGAGCTGATTCTGCTTTCGCCGCTGGTGCAGCAGCAGGTGCTTGGCCTTCAGCTTCAATTGTTGCCAGCAATACACCTTGTGAAACTTGTTGGCCTGCTTGCAAGTGAATTGCTTTCACAACACCAGCAACAGTACTTGGAACTTCCACAGTTGCTTTATCTGACTCAACAACAACAAGGCTTTGGTCTACATCAACTTTGTCACCAACCTGAACCAAGATTTCAGCAACAACTGCTTTATCTACACCCAAATCAGGAACGTTAATGTCAACCGGTCCAGATTGAGTAGCAGTCGATGCTACAGTTTCTTGCTGAGTTGGTGCAGGTGCTGCCGCCGGAGCTGCTGTTGTAGAAGCAGGCGCCTCAGCTGGCGCACTAGATGCAGATGTTGTTTTTACTTTAATGAGCACAACACCTTCTTTAACTGTATCGCCTTCTTTAACTTGAATGCTTTCTACAGTACCTGCAATACTGCTTGGTACTTCTACAGTTGCTTTGTCAGACTCAACCACAACGATGCTTTGTTCAACATCGATTTGCTCGCCAACTTTTACTAAAATTTCACCAACTAGTGCTTTTTCAACACCAATATCGGGAACTTGAACTTCAACCACTTGGCTAGTGGTTGCCGTTGCTGGTTGAGCAGCAGTTGAAGGCTGTTGAGCCGCTGCCGGTACTGCTGTTTGTTCAGCTGCTGGTGCAGCTTTTGGAGCTTCTTCTGCTTGAGCTACTGGTGCAGCACCCTCAGCTTCAAGTTCAAGCAATACCGTACCTTCAGTTACGCTATCACCTTCTTTGATTAAGATGCTTTTTACCACACCTGCTGAAGTGCTAGGCACTTCAACAGAGGCTTTATCTGACTCAAGCAAAACAAGGCTGTCATTTTCTGCAATGCTATCGCCAACTTTTACTAAAATTTCAGCAACAACTGCTTTATCTACACCAATATCAGGGGTCTTAATTTGCATGCTTAGTTCCCCTCACCTGTTTGCGTTTCATTATATTCAGCAACTGCCTGAACTTCTGGATGCGCTTGAGGAGCCCATGCCACTGGACGGTCAGTATCTAACTCAAAGTTAGAAATTGCGTCTTTAACTAAACGTGCGTCTACTTCACCTTCGTCAGCTAATTTTTTCAAAGTAGCAACAACGATATGTGCAGCATCAACACCAAAGAAACTACGTAAGTTAGCACGTGTATCTGAACGACCGTATCCATCTGTACCTAATGCAACAAATGGGCGACCATCTGGAAGATACGCACGGATTTGTTCGCTATAAGCACGCATATGGTCTGTTGCTGAAACAACAATACCTTCTGTACCACGCAACTGTTTAGATACCCAAGATTCTTTCACTTCTTCAGAAAGTGGGTGTAAACGGTTGTATTCTTCACATGCCATACCATCACGTGACAACTCATTGAAGCTTGTTACACTCCAAACGTTTGAATGGATTTGGTATTCATCACGTAAGATTTTCGCAGCCTTGATCACTTCACGAAGAATCACACCTGAACCAAGTAATTGGACAGTTGCTTTTTCATCTTTTTCGAACAAGTACATACCACGTTTAATGCCTTCCTCAGCGCCTTCAGGCATTGCAGGATGCTCGTAGTTTTCATTCATTACAGTTAAGTAGTAGAACACACGCTCTTGGTTCACATACATACGTTTTAAACCGTCATGCACGATTACAGCTAACTCATAACCAAAACATGGATCATAAGATACACAGTTTGGAATAGTGTTCGCCAAGATATGTGAATGACCATCTTGGTGCTGTAGACCTTCACCGTTCAACGTTGTACGACCAGCAGTTGCACCCAACAAGAAACCTTGAGCTTGCGCATCACCTGCTGCCCATGCAATGTCACCAATACGTTGGAAACCAAACATTGAGTAGTACATATACATTGGAATCATTGGCAAGTTATTAGTTGAATAACTTGTTGCCAACGCAGCCCATGCACTCATTGCACCAGCTTCGTTAATCCCTTCTTGTAGCATGTGACCGTCACTTGCTTCACGGTAATGCATTAATTGTTCTTGGTCTTCTGGGGTATATTTTTGACCGTGAGCAGCATAGATACCGAGCTGACGGAACATACCTTCCAGACCAAAAGTACGTGCTTCATCTGGAACAATTGGTACTACGCGGTCTTTAATCGCTTTTTCTTTGAGTAAAGAAGCAATTAAACGAACCATCACCATAGTGGTAGATTGTTCTTTACCACCTGAGCCATTCAATACAGCATCAAATACAGATAATTCAGGAATCGCTAAAATTTCACTCTCTTTACGACGTGCAGGTAGGTAACCACCTAACGCTTCACGACGCGCCTTCATGTACTTCATTTCTGGAGAGTTTTCACTTGGGCGATAGAATGGAAGCTCTTCTAACTTATCGTCTGTAAATGGAAGATTGAAACGGTCACGTACATATTTCAAAGAGTCGATCTGCATTTTTTTGATTTGGTGAGTTTTGTTCACCGCTTCAATTTCTTCAGACAAACCGTAACCTTTAACAGTTTTCGCAAGAATAACTGTTGGTTGACCTTTAGCTTTCATTGCTTCTGCATATGCAGCAAACACTTTGTAAGGGTCATGACCACCACGGTTGAGATTATCAATGTCTTCATCGCTTAAATCTTTTACAAGTTCCGCAGCTTCTGGGTACTTGCCAAAGAATTTCTCACGTGTATATGCACCACCTTTCACTTGATAGCGTTGGTATTCACCATCAACTGTCTCTTCCATTACCGCTTTTAAAGCGCCTGTGCTGTCTTTTGCAAGTAGTGGGTCCCAATGACGGCCCCATACCACTTTAATAACACGCCAGCCCGCACCACGGAATAAAGATTCTAGTTCTTGAATGATTTTACCGTTACCACGTACAGGACCATCTAAACGCTGTAAGTTACAGTTAACAACCCAGATAAGGTTATCAAGCTTTTCGCGACCAGCAAGTGAAATAGCACCAGTACTTTCCGGCTCATCCATCTCGCCATCGCCAAGATAAGCCCAAACTTTACGATCTTCTTCTTTGATCAAGCCACGGTTCATCAAATATTTTTGAATATGTGCTTGATAAATCGACATGATTGGACCAAGACCCATTGATACGGTTGGGAATTGCCAATAGTCAGGCATTAAATATGGATGCGGATAGCTTGGTAAACCGTTACCGCCAACTTCACGGCGGAAATTACTTAACTGTTCTTCAGTTAAACGTCCTTCAAGGAATGAACGTGCATAAATACCAGGAGCACAGTGCCCTTGGTAATAAATCATATCTCCGCCAAAGCTATTGCTGTTTGCGCGGAAGAAATGGTTAAAACCTACGTCATATAATGTTGCACTTGATGCGAAGCTCGCCAAGTGTCCACCTAAATCGTCACCTGTTTTATTCGCACGAAGTACCATTGCTAAGGCATTCCAACGAATCAATGCACGAATACGGCGTTCCATATCTTGGTCGCCTGGCATTGCAGGTTGTTCTTCAACAGAAATTGTATTTAAGTAAGGTGTATTGAGACGTTGAATTGGAACATGCTTAGCAATTGCTTGTTGGTAAAGTTTTTCCAACAAGAATGCCGCTCGTTCAGTTCCCATATGTTGTAAAACTGAATCGAATGCATCTTGCCATTCTTGGGTTTCTTGTGCGTCGGAGTCACCGTAAAACGCCATAATTCACCTGTTCCTTGTTCTCTAATCTACTTTGTATTTTTACCACGTTTTACCCCTTTCAAGTTATTGCCTCGGGTGAATGTGGGGGGGGCCTATTATTTTCTGAATGAATAGTCATTGACCGAGCAGTAAACAAAATAACAAAAAAACGCCAATAATGGCGTTTTTTTATACAATCTTTGCGTTAAAAAAGGTTTAGCTTAGTTTTAGATTCATAAATTTAATAACCTTACCTTTTTAAGTATGCTTTTATGGAAGCATCGCCAAGTAAGTAGTTGGGTTTTTACGTTGACCGTCTTTTACTACTTCATAATGCAAATGTGGACCAGTACAGCGACCTGTACACCCTACATTAGCAATATGTTCACCAGCAGAGACTTGGTCGCCTACACGTACCATTAGACGTGAAGCATGAGCATAACGCGTTAAATAACCATTGCCGTGGTTAATTTCAACATATTGACCATAGCCAGTGCCCCAGCCAGATTTAGTTACAATACCTGGGCCTGTAGCATAGATTGGCGTGCCACTCGGAGCAGCCATATCTAATCCGCCATGATGTTCTGCACGGCCACCCATGGTACGACCACCAAAGTTTGAAGAAACTCGTACAGTATCAGGAAGAGGGTGAGAAACTAACCAAGAGTAAGAATTTGAAGAAGAACCATTAAAAGAATTTTTTGCGGTTGTGTTACCGTACTTCTTTGCGAGCGACTCATTGTTGAGTTCAACTGTTTTTTGGCGTAAGGTCACTGAAACTTTCGCACTCGCCGGAAGATCTAAATCATCGGGATGAGTATATGAACCTTGAGATAATGTTTTTGATAGCTGTTCCAATCGATCTGAATCAGTAGATTGGTTAATTGTTTGATAATCTGCAAAAGCAACTGATGCTGCCGAAGCGGCAAGTGAAAACGCTAATAAAATACGACGCGTGTGCATAAAAACCTCTTGAAACTGTTCTTACTCAAGTTCCTTATGATCTCTTCCTTGATATCGATTGAAATGAACGCTTAAGATTAAGACAAGAATCCATCCGAGAATGACCATGTCTAAACCCGATAACGTTTTTCAACAAACCGGAAAACACATAAAAACAGGAAACCTTACGTTTCTAACAACGCAAGTCGCGCAATGGCAAAGACTTACGAAAATTATCCAACCCTTATTGCCCCAACCGGAACAATGGCAGGTCGTGTGTTATCAAAATGGCTCTTTAATCATTACTGGTGAAAATCAAGCGATGATTAGTCAACTCAGCTATTTACAGAACCAATATGTATCTAAATTATCTCAGCTTGAAGGGTTAAAAGACTTACAAAGAATTCAGGTCCGATTGAGAAATAAAAACATTCCAAATACACCCTCATCTGAGCCATCTAAACCCATTCCCCCGGAAACACAAGAAATGTTACGTAGTGCAGCCGACTTCGTGAGCGACCCTAAGCTTAGCCAAGCTTTACTACGTTTGGCAAGCAATAAAAAATGACGAGCTTTCTATTTCTTAATTAGAATCATTATTATTATGTGATTATAATCACACTTTTTAATGTTACATTATAACGTAGCCAAGTAAAGACAAGGACTTATGTCACGCTCACATATGGAATTGGACATTGACTCTCGTCATCAAATGTTACAATTTCATAATTACTCGGATCACTTTGAACATTGCGTAACAACTGATTATTTAAAGCATGTCCTGATTTATAGCCATCAAACTTGGCAATAATTTGATGACCAAGCAAATACAAATCACCAACTGCATCCAAAATCTTATGTCTAACAAATTCATCAGCGAAACGTAAACCTTCTTCGTTGACGACCCCTGTATCATCTACACCAATTGCATTATCTAAACTTGCACCTAGTGCTAAATTGTTTGCCTTCAGGTAGTCCAAATCTTTCATGAAACCAAAAGTACGTGCTTCACTGACTTCATAAACAAACGTTTCAGTCGAAAAATCGATAGTCGCAGATTGATATTCTTTAGCAAATGCCGGATGGTCAAAATCAATCGTGAAATTTAATTGAAAACCATTGTGAGGGCTAAAAATTGCTTTCTTATCATCGATGAGTGCTTCAACTGGTTTTAATATTCTTATGAATTTTTTCGGTGCATCCAGTTCTCGTAATCCACCTTGCATTAAAAGGTAAATAAATGGACCAGCACTACCATCCATAATTGGAACTTCAGAAGCAGATACCTCAACAATCAGGTTATCAATTCCTAAACCTGCAATCGCACTCATTACATGCTCAATTGTGCCTACTTTTATATCTCCGGTTACCAAGTTGGAGCACATAAAAGCTTCTTGGATGAGCAATGCATTAGCAGGGATATCGACTGGCGGATCCAAATCGATACGGCGAAATACAATACCCCCATCCACGGTATGTGGAATGAAATTGATCATCACTTTTTGACCGCTATGAAGACCTATTCCACTCGCTTTTACCACACGATTGAGAGTACGCTGTTTCACCATGCTTTGTAACTTCTTTTTTAAAACCGCTATACGTTAGCATATTTAGTCATTGATCAAAAATAAAAAAAGGCAGTGTTTAAACACTGCCCTTCATTAAATCTAACGATACTTTACTTACGTTGCTGATTTTTCAAGTAATCTTGAATACTCATTGGAGAAGAACGCGGAGTAGAACTTGCTGTGCTACTGACTTCATTATCGGCGTTTTGACGCTTATTAATTGCAGGAACGTCATCTTCATCAACAGATTGAGCTGATTGAGACGAAGCATGGCTTACCGTATTACGTTTTCTTGGTTCAGCATCTGCTGCATTACGAGTTAAACCAGTTGCAATCACTGTTACGCGTAATTCATCACGTGCATCTGGATCAAATACTGTACCGTAGAAGATTTCACCTTCATCAAGGTCAACAATCTGGTTCACAACGTCAGTAATGATTTCTGTTTCACGTAACGTAATATCATCACCACCCGTAATGTTAATTAACACACCTTTGGCATTAATAATATTAACATTATCAAGTAATGGACTACGGATCGCTTGTTCAGCAGCTTGACGTGCACGATCTTCACCACGACCTAAACCAGCACCCATCATTGCGTAACCGCGAGTACTCATTGCAGTTTTCAAATCGGCGAAGTCAAGGTTAATATGACCACGGTTAACAACCAAGTCAAAGATACTACGTACAGCGTTTAACAATACATCATCAGCTTTTTTATAAGCATCTTTCATTGAAATATCGCCATATACACTTAATAAGCGTTGATTAGGGATAATAATCAATGAGTCAACATGTGCTTCAAGTGCTTCAATACCACGTTCAGCAGACTTTAAACGGCGGCGGCCTTCAAAGTTAAATGGCGTTGTAACTACACCAACAGTCAAAATGCCCATTTCTTTGGCAACTTCAGCCACAACAGGCGCTGCACCAGTACCTGTACCACCACCCATACCAGCGGTAACGAAAACCATATCCGTACCTTCAAGGTGGTGACGAATGATTTCACGGCTTTCTTCTGCTGCAACTTGCCCTACTTCGGGGTTAGCACCAGCACCAAGACCACGTGTACTTTGCTCGCCTAACTGAATTTTGAAAGGTGCATTCATACAGTCCAGTGCTTGTTTGTCTGTATTGGCACAAACGAATTTAACACCTTGAATATCAGACTGCACCATATGTTGAACGGCATTACCGCCACCACCACCTACACCAAATACAGTGAAACGGGCTTGACCGTTGCCATCGTTTAGTTCATCTTCTATAAATTCAAATGAGGCCATGACCTTTAGGGTTCCTAATACATTATGGCAGTCACTTCAGCCCGTATACTGCCTTGATTTTCAAAAATAACTAATTTTAAGAATGCTGTGCAATACCAACCTTGTCAAGTACAGCGGTTTTCTCTTACAACTTCCTAACAATTCTACCAATAAATACATACATCCTAAAAAATGGCTTTTAACTTGCTATTAAACGCATTCCAGCCATTTACCATTCGTTCCCATACCGAACGGTCATTTGCCTCTTCAGGCTCTTCAACAGCATCTTGCAACTCACTTTGGCTAAACATGAGCAAACCAGCTGCTGTTGCATACATAGAACGACGTAAGGCTGCTTGATGTTGATCATCAGCATAAACCTGTAACGGCGGATTACCCAAATGTGCAGATACACCCAACATACGACGAGCTAAACTCACCATACCTTCTATTTGACAAGCATCCCCTGTCAATACTACCCCATGGTATAAACCATGAATTGCACCACTTTGTTCGAGTTCATCGCGAATCTGGCTAAAGATCTCTTCATAACGGGCAATAATAATTTCTGACAACTCAATTCGGCTAATCGTTTGAGGGCCATCAATTCCTTCTACCTGAATCATGTGATCTGGCTTAACAGCACTTAAATCGACACAACCATGCAGAATTTTAATTCGTTCAGCTTCTTCTGTCGTGGTTTGCAATACAGCAGCAATATCACGTGTAACGTGCTCACCACCGCGTTGCAATGTACGTGCTAGAGCTAAACGACCATCTAGATAAACAGCAAGATTGGTAATGCCTGCGCCAATATCAACCAGACAAACACCATACTCTTTTTCATCTTTCAGCAAGCTTGCCTCAGCGGTTGCCAGACAAGACACCACCATTTTTTCAACCCCGATATTTGCACCTTTCATGGCACGATCAAGGTTTTGCATAGTCGCTATAGGCATCATCATTAACTGATAATGTCCAGTCATACTATGGGCAGTCATATTAATTGGATTCTGCACCCATTCAGCAGAATCACCTAATTCAAAGCCTAACGGCACTGCACTTGCTAAATAGTAATCAGAAGTCACATGACTTGCTTTTGCCAATTCTAACGCGCGCACGACTTCATTTGTTGTAATCACATGTGCTGGATTAGATACTGGTGTGCGACCAGAGGCATAAAAACTTTGCAACTCGGTACTCGGAATAGATACCCATGCGCTATGAATGCGACATTCGGCCATATTTTCCGCTTCAGCAACAGCATTTTTAATCGCAGCAATGACTTTATCGAGGCTTACAATTTTTCCTTTATTCATGCCTCGATTGCGAGCAGTTGCCATACCGATAACTTGAATGTTATCCGGCGCATGAATTTTTCCAATCAAAACTGAAACTTTATGCGTCCCAATGTCAATCGCAACAACTGAGGGAACAGCTTCACTCATCACTCATACCATTTCTTTGTTGTTTAATACCAGGCAAATTGCCTATTTTAAAGCCACGTATTATGGCTTTGCTTTTGTTCCACCTGCAATGCTTGTGTCATCACTCGTTACAACAAACTGACCATTCACAATTTTAGGTGGTGTTGCGTTCTTCCATTGAATAGATAATCCATTACGATATCGCAAATCAATGGCTGAGATTTTCGACCACACCGGTTTTAAGTCAGATTGTGCCAGATGACTTAAACGTTGCAACTTATTCATTGTTTGATCTTGGTCAACAATAATACGTAAACCAGAATCAAATTGCATAAACCAAGTCATTCGCTCAGTCAGATATAACTCTTTTAAGCGTAAATTAACAGGATGGAATAATTGATTAATTTCATTATAGCGTCGCATCATCATTTTTGACTGACTTACCGGCCCATGAAGCAACGGAAGTTCAGGATGAATTGTCGGCTCCGCCTCACTAAATACATCGCCTCCATCGCTTAACAAGCGACCTGTTCCCCAACGGGCGATAGCATGTCGAGGCATGACACGAACACGAATACCATTGGGCCAAGCGCGAGATACAACAACTCGGTCTACCCATGAAATTTCTAATGTTTTGTCACGAATCTGTTCTAAATCAGATGTGAAATAATTCGCTTTTATAATTGGAGCAACATGTTGCATCACTTGTTGTGTTTCAACAGAAGACGCTGAACCTACAACTTCTAGTTTTGCAACTGTTGCATCTGTAATAACTTTATATAACCCATAAATTCCGACTGCCAGCACTACAAAAGCAATAACCAACAGCACCCATCCACCAGCATTCGCAAGCTTCTGCTTACGCGTAGGCGGTTTATCATGAATAGAGGTGATGGCCGCACGTTTACGGCGCATGGAAGCCGGAAGTTGTGCCATATTTAAGCCGTACCTTCCAATGTTTGCTCAAGAATCGCAACACACAATTCATCAAAGCTATAACCAACAGCTTTAGCAGCTTTTGGAACTAAAGAGTGGCTGGTCATACCTGGAACAGTGTTTACTTCTAAAAGCCAGAAATTGCCTTGCTCATCCTGCATCGCATCAATACGGCCCCAGCCTTCTGCACCCACCGCCTGAAAAGCACGTAAACACAATGCTTGTAGGTTTTTCTCTTCAGCCTCACTCAGACCACAAGGGATACCATACTCTACATCGTTACGTTGATACTTCGCTTCATAGTCATAGAAAGCAACATCTGCTGGTGGTTGCAAACGAATAACTGGCAAAGGCTGTCCATTGAGGAATGAAATTGTGAATTCACGACCAGTGATCCATTTTTCTGCCATCACCACAGCATCGTGCTGAGTCGCCTTTTCAATT
Organism: Acinetobacter sp. 22512; assembly: GCF_052044755.1. Classification (NCBI taxonomy): domain Bacteria; kingdom Pseudomonadati; phylum Pseudomonadota; class Gammaproteobacteria; order Moraxellales; family Moraxellaceae; genus Acinetobacter; species Acinetobacter sp. 22512. Next base: position 236,419 of record NZ_JBQENP010000002.1, read on the forward strand.
GCAGCAGCAAAGTCTTCTGCTTTCTCAACCTTACTCATGCCGACACTCGAGCCTTCATGTACAGGTTTGATAATGACAGGTAAACCTAACTCAGCAATCACCGCATCTAAATCTGTTTCTTTAGTAATAATGCGATATGGCGCTGTAGGTAAATCGCTACCCTGCCAGATTTGCTTGGTTTTAACTTTATCCATGCCAATAGCAGAACCTTGCACACCTGTTCCTGTATAAGGCAGATTTAACCATTCAAGCACACCTTGAATTTGGCCATCTTCACCGCCGCGACCATGCAATACAATAAATGCACGATCATAATTTACAAGTTCAGTCACACTGCGGTCTTGTGGATCAAATGCTTCAGCCTGAACACCTGAACGTAACAAAGCGTCCAAAACTGCCTGACCACTATCCAAAGACACAGCACGCTCAGCCGATTTCCCACCAAACAACACGGCAACTTTGCCGAATTTTGTAGCATTTGACACGTTTAAATCCTTAACCCGATTATTCAATACTTTTTGTTTATTTCACATACAAATGGTGTTGTGCAAGTTCTACTGAAATTGCTCCCACGTTACCCGCACCTTGTGTTAATAACAAGTCATTTGGTTGTAACACATTTTGCATGATGTTTTGCAAATTACCTTCAACCGGATCGACCAAAATCGGTTCTACTTGTCCGCGTAAACGAATACTGCGCGCTAAAGTGCGGCTATCTGCACCCACAATAGGTTTTTCACCAGCAGGGTAAACTTCCAACAATAATAATTGATCGACTTGAGAGAGCACTTCAATGAAGTCATCAAAACAATCGCGAGTACGAGAGTAACGGTGTGGCTGGAACAACATAACCAAACGACGGTCCGGATGGCTTTGGCGAGCAGCTTTAATAGTTGCTTCTACTTCTTTCGGATGGTGTCCATAGTCATCAACTAACTTAACGTTGCCATCAGCAAGTTCAAATTCACCTTGCACTTGGAAGCGGCGACCTACACCACTAAATCCTTCTAATGCACGACTAATTGCATCATCAGAAACACCTTCATCTGTTGCAACACCAATTGCTGCCAAGGCATTTAAAACATTATGTAAGCCTGGTTGATTAATTGTTAAACGCAATGGTTCACGGCCTTTACGCAACACAGTGAAGTGCGATTGCATACCATCTTGTTCAATATCAACTGCACGAATGTCATTATCTTCATTAAAACCATAAGTAATGACCGGACGGCCTACACGCGGTAGAATTTCACGAATGTTTGCATCATCACCACAAACTACAGCCAAACCATAAAATGGTAGGTTATGAAGGAACTGTACAAACGTATCTTTTAATTTATCAAAGCTACCTTCATAGGTATCCATATGGTCAGCATCGATATTGGTTACAATCGCTGCCATTGGTTGCAAATAAAGGAAAGATGCATCTGATTCATCAGCTTCAGCTACGATAAAACGGCTTTCACCTAACGCTGCATTTACGCCTGTACTGTTAAGTAAGCCACCAATAACATAAGTTGGATCAAGGTTTTCTTCGGCCAACATCGTCGTCAAAAGACTTGTAGTTGTGGTTTTACCATGTGTACCAGCCACAGCAATACCGTGACGGTAACGCATAAGCTCGCCTAGCATTTCTGCACGACGCACAATTGGAACGCGCTGTTCAATCGCAGCTTTAATTTCCGGATTTTCCGGATCAATTGCTGTAGAAACTACAAGTACATTGGCATTTTTAATATTTTCCGGTTGATGGCCAATATAAACTTTGATGCCATTTTTCTCTAATTGTTCTGTAGTTTTAGACGCCTTAATGTCCGAACCGGAAATTTTATAGCCTTGGTTACCCAAAACCTCTGCAATGCCACACATCCCAGCGCCACCGATCCCCACAAAATGAATGTGTTTAATACGGCGCATTTCAGGCACTTTAATCAGTTTTTTTGCTTGGTTCGCAGCTGTTGATGGAGACATAGTAAATCCGATTACATTTTTTGGATAAGATCAACCACATGCTGAGTCGCATTTGGTTGGGCATGTTGACGCGCTTTCACTGCCATTTCAGTAAGTAATTGGCGGTTCATCAGCGAAGTGAACAATTCATTTAAAACATCTGGTGTCATGGTCGATTGCTGGCAAATTTTCGCAGCACCGACATCCGCCAGAAATTTGGCATTTGCAGTTTGATGGTCATCAACTGCTATAGGGAGTGGTACAAAAACTGCGGCTACACCTGCTGTTGCAACTTCTGTTACTGTGAGTGCTCCAGCTCGGCAAATAATTAAATCTGCCTCACTATAAGCTTTTGCCATATCTTCAATAAATGGCAAAACGTGTACAGTTAAATTAGCTGGTGCATCTGCATAAAGTGCTTGAGTTGCCTCAACTTGTTGCTGACCACACTGGTGAAAAATATTGAGTGGAACTTGTAATTGTTTTAATGCTGGAGGTAAGCGTTCATTGAGTGCTTTGGCACCTAAAGACCCGCCCACAATTAAAATATTTAAAGGCTTGCCTGCTTGCTCACGCTCATCATAACGCCACTTTGGACTTAAAATATCCGTGATTTCACGACGCACAGGGTTTCCTGTGGTTACAACTTTTCCACCAGCAGGAAAGGTATTTGGAAATGCTTCACACACCACTTTAGCAACACGAGATAACTGTGCATTGGTAAAACCTGCAACTGCATTTTGCTCGTGAATAAGTACAGGAATACCTAACAAACGTGCGGCTAAACCACCTGGACCAGCTACATAACCACCAAAGCCTGCAACCGCATCAACTTTAAGTTGTTTCATATAGCGCATTGCACTAAAAGTGGCTTTTAAAATTTTAAAAGGTGCAGCAACTTTACGGACTAATCCATTGCCACGAACACCTTGGATATCAATTTGATATATTGGAATATTTTGATCTTTTAATAACCGATTTTCCATACCTGTTGGCGTGGCTAACCATGAAACCTGACAACCTTGTTGTTGAAGTTGTTTGGCTACGGCGAGGGCTGGAAAAACATGTCCACCTGTACCGGCAGCCATCATCATGACATGTTTGGGTTTGCTTTGCTGTGAATCGGTCACGGTCTAATTCTTCAACTCAAAAAACAATGGAAATTGTCATCTATTTTTGTAGCCGTTTATTTTAATCCTAAAGCTTCATTAACGAAAAGCTAATTTCACTCGTTTATAACAGAAAGATGTGCTTTTTTGAAAATATGCCTACAAAGCTGTGGTGTATTTAGTATTGTTATTTTATTAATTCATATATTTTCAGGTGATTTCCAATAAATACCGCTGAAAATCACCTGAAATAAATAATTAAGCTGTACGGCCAGCTTCTAATACATCAAATAGATCATCGGCAATTGATGTACCAAATTGAGCATCAATTTCGCGGATGCAGGTTGGACTAGTGACATTAATTTCAGTGACATAATTACCAATCACATCTAAGCCTACAAAAACTAAACCTTTTTCGCGTAAGAAAGGCCCGATTTTCGCTGCGATCAACTTATCATTTTCAGTAAGCGGACGCGCTTGGCCTAAACCACCTGCCGCCAAGTTACCGCGTACTTCACCATTTTGTGGAATACGAGCTAGACAGTAAGGAACAGGTTCGCCATTTACCATTAAAATACGCTTATCCCCCTCTACAATTTCAGGAATGTAACGCTGAGCCATAATTGGACGAGTACCTAGCTCTGTAAGCATTTCTAGGGTAGAACCAATATTTACACCATCTTGATATAAACGGAAAATTCCCATACCACCCATACCATCAAGTGGCTTAACGATTACATCGCCATGTTCTTTAATAAATTCACGAATTAAACTTTGTTGAGATGTTACAAGTGTAGGCACTTGTAGCTCTGGAAACTGCGTTGCAAAGAGTTTTTCATTGCAATCACGCAGTGATTGAGGCTTATTAATAATCCATGAACCTTCGCGCTCAGCTTGCTCAAGCACGTAAGTCGTGTAGACAAAATTCATGTCAAACGGCGGATCTTTACGCATGAGCACAACATCGTAAGCCGCAATTGATTCCTTTTTCTTTTCGCCCAGCTCATAGTAATGGTTGTAATCTTCGAACACCTTTAACGGTGAAATGAGGCCGTAAGCTTTGCCTTGATCGATATATAAATCTTGTTGTAATGCATAACCTAATTCATGTCCACGACGGCTCGCCGCCCACAACATTGCCATGGTTGAATCCTTTTTAAGGTTTACGGTTTCAATCGGATCCATGATGACAAGTACACGCATGCTCAAGCTCTTCTTAAAATTTAAATTAGCATGAGTATAACTGAGATTTTTCACTGGTTTTTCTTAATTTCAGTAAAACCTTATCGGTTATTTCTTTATCTTGAATTAAGGTAAATTCAGTTAAACTATGATCATAAAATATTATTTTTAAAGGCTAAACATGAAACTTTATCGCTATTTAACTGGCCCCGATGACTCTGCTTTTTGTGCATGAGTGACTAAAGCTCTGAATCATGACTGGGAGTTATATGAAGCACCCACTATGACCTTTAACGGCACGCATGTCATTGTGGGACAAGCAATTTGCAAAACAATTGATGAAAATTATGATCCAGAAATGGATATTTTAGATGTTCTCAAAAATAACGCGTAATTCCAGAAGGGTGCTTTTAATCGGTAAAAAGTCCCCTTTAAACCCCAATTAACAAGAAAAACTAATGAGTCAACTCATACAATTCATTTAATTTGCTAATTAACTTACTAAAAATCAGTTATTAAAAAATAAATATGTCATTTTTTAAGGTAATAGTTCTTTTATTCTAAACAATTAAATGATTATAATTATCATTTATACTTTTATTTTTGTTAATTGATTTTATTTTTATGTTAAGAATTTCTATACCATCTCCCCAAATGAAGCGTCTTTTCCCGCTGAGCTTACTCAGTTTAATGATCTTGAATATTCAAGGTGCCTACGCAGAGGAACCGACTGATTCAGCCGCAAAAGTGGCAGCTACCATGCCCACCATAAAAATTGAGGCAATGAGTGAGCTCGACCCAATTAAAAGTTATATCGACTATGATAAAGCCAATGTCACACGTAATGGTTTAGACAAAAAAGATATTCCTCAAACCATTGATACAATTGATGTTCAGAAATATAAAATTTATGGATCAAATGATTTAAGCGTTATGCTGCAAGGCACCCCTGGCGTATCAACCAGTTACGATATGCGCGGTGATGGCATCACAATTCGTGGCTTTGGTGCTGATACAGGTGATATTTACCGTGATGGCATACGTGAAAGCGGACAAGTACGTCGTAGTACAGCAAATATCGAACGTATTGAAATTTTAAAAGGCCCCGCCTCTGTTTTATATGGCCGTAGTGCTGGCGGCGGGGTTGTGAATATGGTGAGTAAATTCGCCAATTTTGACTCTAAAAGTTCAGTTGGTGCGTACGCTGGTTCATATGATAACTACGGAACAACGGCTGACATCAACCAAGTACTTAATGACAATCTAGCAGTACGTTTAACTGGAGAATATGGCGAGTCAGGCAGCTTCCGCTCTGGCATTGAAAATAAAATTGAAATGTTTTCACCAAGTTTCACCTATAAAAATGATGATGGAACACTCACTTGGACCACACAATACACCTATGACAAATTAGGTCGTGTACCTGATCGCGGACCATCACGTGACATTCTGCCTGCAGGGACTTCAATTAAAATGGGATTTGCCCAAGACGGCGATTATGTGGATGATATTTTGCAAGTGGTCCGCACCGATGTGAATTATCAATATGCGCCTGATTGGAACTTTCACTGGGCAGCAAGTTACCGACAAGCAGAACAAAACTTTGACCACTTTTATTTTGGAACTTATTGTGGTTTAGATGGTAAAAACTCAAAGAATGAGTCTTGTACTAAAAAAGGTTACGTCGACCAAATTTACTACTGGCAACAAACCAGCAATAAGACCACCACCAATACCTTTGATATTAAGGGCAAGTTCAAAACAGGCTCGCTTGAACACCAAATTATGGTGGGTACAGACTGGACTTATGAGCAACGAGAGCCACGTCTAGCCAATAAAACTCAAAATGGGTCAGCCATTTATGGTTACGTTAATCCAATCACTGGTGAACGAGAGTACAGTCGTGGCAATGGCCCATTAGAAATTAGTCAGCATAACTATAATGAAGGCACAACTTACGGCGTATTTATTCAAGATTTAATTGGTCTAAATGACCAACTTAAACTGATGATGGGCATCCGCTACGATTACTTTGACTTTTCAACTACTAACAAAATTAAGAATGAACATCGTAATGTAAAAGATGGCAGCTTTAGCCCAAATGTGGGTTTTGTATGGCAACCGCTTCTGGAACATAGCTTTTATACCTCTTACTCTAAGAGCTTTGCACCATTTGGCGGACAAATGGGTGTTAACCAAGTCACTGCAAGCACCGATGTCACAAAAATGGATAAAGAACCTCAATATAACGAGCAATATGAAGTCGGAGTAAAAAGCGAATGGTTAGATAGTCGTTTAAATACTCAATTTTCTGTTTTTGATATTCGTAAAAATAATATCCGCTATAAACCAAATCCTAATGAGCAACCAGATGTGTGGGCAACTGCTGGTCAACATCAATCTCGTGGTCTCGAATTTAGCTTTATTGGCCGCGTACTTGATAATGTCTTTGTCCGCGGTGGCTATGGTTACACAGATGCAAAAGTAAAAGAAGACAAACAAAAGCCTGAACAAGAAGGTAACTATTTAGCAAATACATCTAAAAACACGGGTAATTTATTTGTTCGTTATTTACCAACCGAGCAGTGGTATACCGAGGTGGGCGTAACCTATGTCGGGTCTTATTATCCAAATATTAATAATCAAGTAAAAATGGAAGGATTTAACCGTGTCGATGCAGCGATTGGTTATAGTGCAGACCCATGGAATGTCACACTTGCAGTGAATAACCTAACTAATAAAGAATATTGGCGTTCGGACAGCATGCCAGGCACTCCACGTAATGTGTTATTGCGTTTGAATTATCAGTTTTAAGTAAATATTAAAAAAGCATACCCCTATTTAGGGGTATGCTTTTTGTTTTTAATAATAAAAGAAACAAGTTTTTTATCTTCAATAAATAAAATATTTAATTTTTAGATTATACTTTCCTCATTAAAGATACCAATTAAATCAACAATATGAATAAACAGTTTATTTTAACTTTTTTATTATTTTTTTTTATCGCTATCAACAGAGGCAAAAATCATTACTCTTTCAATTGATACATATCAAAAATTATCAAAACAACAGCAAAATAGTATTAAAGACAACCTCAACAAAGGATGGATCAGTTATGCTAGAGATGATACAAAAATTCATTATTTGAGTTATCAACTAATTAAATCTATTTCAGATTCCATCGTAATAGCCCCTGTTAAAACTACATCAGTCAATCTAGGAGATTTAAACTCTATAGGGTTATGGCAATTTGACTGCAAAAATAAAAAAATGATGTTGTTGTCTACTGCAACTTATTCAATTACGAATTCTAAAATATTTTCAATAGAAGAAGTAGAATTTCCAAAAGAAGTACCAGCTATTCCTAATTCTATGGCAAATAGAATTTTAGAAATGGCATGTGTTCTGAACTACATAAAAAATAATTAGTCATAAAAGGAAGAAGAGCTCAAGCGCTCCTTCCTTTTATATTATTAAAAATCAAATCCCGTATTTTTCACGATAAGCTTGCATGTTTGCTAGCGCTTCTTTTTCACCTTTCGCTTCCAAATAATCCATTAAATCTTTCATGGTAATCAGTGCATGTACAGGGATTTCTAATTCTTTTTGAACTTCTTGAATTGCAGAAAGTTCACCTTGACCACGTTCTTGACGATCTAGCGCAACCAAAACACCCGCAATAGTTGCACCGGCATTTTTCAAAATCGTTACCACTTCGCGAATCGCTGTACCTGCGGTAATTACATCATCAATAATCCAGACCTTTTTGCCTTCAACCGCAGCACCAACTAAAACACCGCCTTCGCCATGATCTTTCGCTTCTTTACGGTTAAAGCCCCATGGCACGCTTTTGTTATGGACTTGAGACAAAGCAACAGCAGTCGCAGCTACAAATGGAATACCTTTGTAAGCTGGTCCAAAAATCACATCAACATTTTCACATTGTGTTAATTTATCAGCATAGCCTTGCGCTAAAAGAGATAAAGCTTCACCATCGTTGAGTAGGCCTGCATTAAAAAAATAAGGACTCACGCGTCCAGATTTTAAAGTAAACTCACCAAATTTAAGCACACCGCGTGATAATGCGAGTTCGATAAATGCTTGCGGGTGAAATGACACAGGCGTTGTCATGAGGTGCTCCAAATTCACAATTGAGGTTAAATTTTCGCATGATACCAAAGGATCAGTATCCAAGTGATGTAAAAATTCTTCGAGTCGTTTCCATTAACGTAAATGGCTTACGTTCTTCAGTAACGAAAGGCTTACTTGAATGGTTAGAACAATCAGATGCCGATGTCGTATGCATGCAGGAAAGCCGCATTACCCATGAACAATGGACTGAAAAATTTAGACCCGAAGGATGGCATACCCATCTCTTTCCAGCAGAGCGTGCAGGTTATGCGGGGACTGCGATATATAGCCGTCTACCCTTCGTCTCTGTTAAAGATGGTTTAGGGTTTGAGCTGGCTGACAGTCAAGGCCGCTTTATTTCTGCGGAATTCGATTTAGGTTTGTCACATCCGGTACATATTGCGTCATTATACTTACCTTCGGGCTCAAGTGGTGAAGAAGCGCAAGCACGTAAAGATTTATTTTTAGGTGAATACGCAAAAATTCTGAAACAATGGCGTGATGAAAACAAGTCAGTCATCATTTGTGGTGACTACAACATTGTTCATAAACGAATAGATATCAAAAACTGGTCAGGTAACCAGAAATCATCTGGTTGTTTACCACATGAACGTGCTTGGCTTGATCATATCTATGATGAACTTGGCTATGTCGATACTTTCCGTGTAGTTCGCGCAGAAGCAGAACTTTATTCGTGGTGGTCAAATCGCGGTCAAGCTCGTGCAAAAAATGTAGGGTGGCGTATTGATTACCATGCATGCTCGCCAGACTGGAAAGCACGTACAATTAATGCTTGGGTTTATAAAGATCAATGGTTTAGCGACCATGCACCCGTTATTATTGACTATAAAATTCAAGAATAAGTGAACACTCGTTCACTTACATTGTCGTTTTCGCTTACAGCATATGTCGTTTTTGAGTATTTTTCTCACACAGCTTTAACGGCATTATAGCCCCACGGCACAGGGAAGCAGTCAGGATGACGCAAAAGGATAGGACGCCGTAGGAAGATAAAATAAACTTATGATAAGTTTATTTGCAAGGATGTGACATTGGACGTTGAAATGAGACCCGCATGATCAGGATGATTAAATGCGGGTTTTCTCTTTTCTGTCTCTTATTTTGCGCTAAGTTCTTTGTTCTTTTAGTTTTAACTTCTTCTTATTAAGCTCATTATTACCTTGTCTTATGACAATAACATGACATTTCTCTTTCGATTAATCATTAATTTTCATTTGTTTTAAAAGTATCGGTATAAAGTAGTGCTTAAAAGCATTTTGGGTTAGGCTGTGTGCTCTCTCTTTTTGACATGGTCCGATAAAATGTTAAAAATTTATGGAATTAAAAACTGTAACTCAATGAAAAAAGCATTTGATGCCTTACAGGCTAAAGGGCTTAACTATGATTTTCATGATTATAAAAAACAAGGCATTGATGCAGATACTTTAAAAATCTGGTTAAAAGAAATTGGAAAAGATACCGTTCTCAACAAAAAAGGAACGACTTGGCGCAAGCTTTCAGAAGAAGAACAAAATCGTGCTCTAAGCAGTGAAGATCACCTGATTGAAGCACTCATTGCTCAACCAAGTTTGATTAAAAGACCTATTTTAAAAACTTCACAGGGTTTTATTGTGGGTTTTGATGAAACCGCCTATCAAAATATTCAAGCCTAAAAAAACGAGCCATTTGGCTCGTTTTTTTATTAAAACTTTTAGTTCGCGCGAATCCACGTTTGGTTACGACCAAGTGCAGAAACGCCAATATAACCACGTAATTTAAGCTTTTTGCCGCCATCGGTTAACTCACCTTTCAGTTTGTAAGTTTTACCTGATTTTGGGTCTAAAATCGTACCGTTTTCATAACTGTTACCACCTACATTTTTTAAATTATGTACAATGGTGACACCTTTAAGCGGTTTGTTTTTGTACGGACCTTCACATTTTGTACAAGCGTTTTCTTCACCCGGTGTCAAAATGTTCTGAATGGTTGCAGTTAAGGTTCCGTCCTTCTGTTCCGTAAATTTCACTACGGCTTTTGGCTTGTTGGTCTGATCATCAATCGTTTTCCATACCGTTCCATTGAGTGAATCAGCCGCATTGGCAAATGCAGCCATACCAATGAGTCCTAAAGCTAAAGCAATCTTTTTCATTTTTGTAATATCCTTGGGTCTTTCAAGATTTTCAGTATTCAGAAGTCGCAAAGATATTGCAATTTTTGAATGTGACTGTTTCGTGTAACCTTGTAATCTTGCAAAATAAAATTTACAAGAAAACAAGAAACTAGCATAAAAATGGATGCTATATGAATATATCAAATGTTTGGAAATATTATTTTACAGAAACTTTTCTTAAAACAACAATTCGCAAGCCAAGCCAGCTAAATTTGCCGGCTACTGCCTTACGTCCTGTGCTAGATCAGATGTGTCGTGCTTTCCCACGACAAAAAAATGTTTCCGTGCGCCCGATTCGACTAGCAGGTATTAAAGGTGAAGAAATCAAACCGCAAGATTCTGCAACTCAACTGATTTTTCACATTCACGGCGGTGCTTTTTTCCTTGGTAGTGTCAAAACACATCATGCTTTTATGACGGATTTAGCTGCCCGTACTCAAATGCAGATTATTCATGTGGACTATCCGCTTGCACCTGAACATCCTTACCCTGAGGCAACTGAAGCCCTATATGACATCTATCAGTCTTTGGTGGTACAAGGTATTCAGCCGAAAGATATTATTTTATCGGGTGATTCATGCGGGGCAAATTTAGCGTTAGCACTTTGCTTACGTTTAAAAGAACAACCTGAACTCATGCCGAGTGGCCTGATCTTGTTGTCTCCATTTTTGGATTTAACACTCACGAGTGAGTCTCTTCGGTTTAACAAAAAACATGATGCTTTATTATCAATTGAGGCACTACAAACAGGCACTCAGTACTATATAGGCAATCACATCGCAGCCGACGACCCGCGTGTTTCCCCTATCTTCGATGACTTGCATGGCCTACCACCTACTTTAGTTCAAGTGGGTTCTAAAGAAATCTTATTAGACGATGCCAAGCGTTTTAGAGAAAAAGCTGAAGATGCTGGCGTTAAAGTTCAATTCAAACTTTATACGGGCATGTGGCATAACTTCCAGATGTTTAATGCATGGTTTGATGAGGCTAAACAAGCATTGGCAGATATTGCTGAATTTGCCCACGAACTCGATAAAACTTAATTTATTTATAAATGATGTGAATAGACCTCAAAACTTTTCACATCATTTTCTTTATAAAAAGTCATCATATATAAATTGAAAATCATGTTATGTTTAAAATATAAATTATTGAAACAATCCAATTTTAGGATGGTCTAACAAAGAGGCATCTATATTTAGGAGCCCTTATTTATTATGAAAAATCGTTTAATCACTTATCCCGTAAATAGAATAAAACAGGTGATAATCGATTTCATCCACAATAATCACATCATCAACTGGACGCCATTACAAAAAAGCGCACTGATGCTCACACTTGCTTGCGCAATGAATTTCAGTTGGATTTTATGGAAAGGCTATATTTTAATTACACCAAGTGTCTGGCAATGGGCAAATTTACCTTTAGTTGAATCACAAATCTGGCTCAATTTATTTACCTTATTTTTATTAGTCCTTTTGATTATTCCCTGTTACCGCTACAAAAATGATGAATGGGCTCAAAAAGTTATTCCTTTCATTAGCGTGCAGTTCTTTGCACTTATGCTATGTCATGATGGATATTTAATTGGCAGTATCAGCCCTGCCACTATGGTCGGTTATGTGGGTACGATTGGGGTGGGTTTGGTGTTATTTGACCGTAAAATTGTTTATAGCGCCCTTGTACCTGCCACAATTATTTTAACTGTTTGTACATATTTAAGTATGACAGGTGCTTTAGCGTATGCACCTCTATTTAATTTTAGAGCCATGGATCATGCCCAAACCAATTCTTTCTGGTTAGGAAGTATGGCTTTTTTTATTATGCCTATTTTATTGGCCTGTTTTGTTTTATTTGAAATATTACTCACCCAATGGCGTCAGCGAGAAACTTATATTCAACGTTTAAGCCAAATCGACCCATTAACTAATGTATTAAATAGACGTAGTTTAAACATGCATTTGGAGTCGCTACACCAACAACAATTTGATTATGCTGTGGTACTTCTTGATATCGATCATTTTAAAAAAATTAATGATATATACGGCCACCATCAAGGTGATCAGGTCTTAATTGAAATTGCTCAATGTCTTTCTGAGAATTTGCGTAGCGAGGATATTATTGGTCGATTTGGTGGAGAAGAATTTATTTTACTACTCCCCCATACAGATATTATTCAAGCAGAAAAAATTGCTGAGCGTTGTCGCCAAGCCCTACAAGAATTACCTGTTTTTACCGCTCAAAATAATCCTATTCACATTAGTGCGAGTTTTGGAATAAGCAGTTCAGCTTTTGCACAAGATCCTTATCTGGTTATTCGGCAGGCTGACCAAGCACTCTATGCAGTAAAAGCTTCAGGACGTAATCAGGTACGTACATTTCATCAGACAGAAGCTATCGATACCTTATGATTCTTTGAATTTTGCCAAACTCGCAAGTTGCTGCAAAAGCTCTTGCTGACTAAAAGCGCCCGTTAAACGTAAAGCACGAATCTCTTTTTGCTCTGGACTTAAAAATAAATAGGTCGGTGGTCCTAAAATATTCCACTGCTTGAGTAGTGCTTCATGCGACTGGTCATAATGGCTCAAATCAAGCTTAATTAAATAATAAGGTGCAAGAGCAGATTGAACCTCTGGTGCTTTTAAAATACGGTGCTCAATCGGTTGGCAGGCAACACACCAATCTGCGTAGATATCAACCACAATAGCTCGGTCAGTAGGTGCTGCCGCTAAAATTTTCTCAAAGTCCGCTGCTGTAGTTGCAATATGCCACTCGGCCATATGATTAGAACTTTGCAAAGTTCGATTTTGAATGTGTTGATATTGGTTATAGGCTACAAAAGGGGTAACGATTAATAATAAAATCGCATAGAGCCACTGTAACTGCCCTTTTTCCCAGAAAAACTGATAAACAGCATAGGTTATAAAAGCAAGGCCTAATACGAGGCTAAGCACTTGCATGCCCAAATCTGGCAGCAAAGGACGAATAAAATAAAGACTTAATCCCAACATCAGAAAAGCAAAAATTACTTTAATCTGATGCATCCAGTCGCCCGCTTTAGGCAAGAATTTTGCCCCTAAAATACTTGCCAGCAGGAGCGGAATTCCCATTCCAAAGCCTAGGCAGAATAAAAGCAAAGCACCTTGCCACTGATTTTGCGTTTGAGAAATAAATAATAAAGTTCCAGCGAGAGGTGCGGTCATACAAGGCCCCACCAAAAGCGCAGAAACGACACCCATAACCCCAGCACCGACCAACGTGCCGCCTTGTTGCATTGACTGAATACGGTCAAGTCGGTTTAACCATGTCTGAGGTAAACGAAGCTCAAACAAACCAAATAAGTTCAGAGCAAAAACAATAAACAGCAAACTAAAAGCAATTAAAGTCGCTGGCTGTTGTAACCAGCGCTGGAAATTTAAGCCTGCCGAAGAAGCAATTAAACCCAAGCCTGCATAAACTAATGCCATGCTACACACAAAAGTAAGCGCAATGGTCCAAGCCTTTAAACCTTTATGTTCGCGAATAATCAATGAAGTTAAAATAGGAAGCATCGGTAAAGAACATGGCGTAAATGCGAGCAACATGCCTAAACCTAAAAATAATAAAACTCCATACCAAAGCGAGTGTTCAATTAATTTAGCTGACCAGATCTGATCTTGTGCAATTTGAGGTGTAGTTGTATCAGCTGCTGTCTCTGTACTCGGCTCTTTTTCTAAAGATTCTGAACTCGAGGAAGTGTCGGATTGTGTATTCGCTAAATCTAGTAATCTTTTTGGCGCTGTTCCTGCTTGGTTTTGCACACCCACCAAGCCATCTGCATCGGTTTGAAACTCAATGGTTTGAGGTGGATAACAAATACGGTCTTTGGCACAGCCCTGCCAAGTCACACTATAGTGCTCTGACGGCTTAGTCTTAATTTGGAAATTAACTTGATGGTAGTAAACCTGACTTTGCCCATAATTTTCATCATATTGGGCAACCGCTTTAGGTAACTTTAAAGTTAAAGGTTGAGTACCTTGTTGTACGGAAAATTTATGCTGATAAAGATAGTAATTTGGCTGAATCTGCCAAGACAAACTCGCAGTATGCGGCTCAGAGGATTCAACCGAAAATGAAAAAGCTTGTTCGGGTGAGAGTAGCTTATCTTGCGCAGAAACCAACTGGCTAAACACACAAACAGCAACTGCTAGAAAATAAAGAATTCCCTGATGAATAAGCTTTTTCATTAACATAAATTTAAATTGCTTCGATTAGAACAAGAATGCCACGCCTAAGCCACCGTTGTAGCTCTTGTCTTGACCCTCTAAATCAACCCCGATACTTGCATCGAGCTGAGTACGATCATTTACGGCGTAGACTAAACCTGTCCCTAAACCATATTCGTAGTCTTGGCTTTCAGCTTTACGGTAAATAAACTCGGAATAACCTGACAGCTTACCTGCGATTTTATAATCAATCGTCGGGATTGCAGTTACTGCCCAGTTACTATTTTGTACTTCGTAGCGCATGGTAATTGATGTACCGACTAAGTCATTATATTTATAAGCGACTGCTGAACTTAAGCTATAAATATCGTCATGTGCAGTAAATTCATCATTTCCAGTGGCAATGATCGCTTCAGCTAACACAGCCATTGATAAGTTTTCATCATTTAGATCAATTGCTTTTTTCAAACCGATGCTGACATCACCAAAGCCTGACGTGTCATGTTTTTTACCAGCACGTTTAGTTTGAGTCCATGCTGGACCTTGCCAACCTAATTGTAATTCCAAGCCGTCGGCTAAACCGGTACGGAATAACATATCTTCATTTACAGTTACGGTCTTTTCTTTGACGCCATCAACCGTTGACTCTGTATAAGTTGCACTTGGCAAACTTTGTTCCCAAGCCAATTTACCAACCGGAGTAATCCCTGTTCCAAAGCCAGTACCTGGGCGGTCAAAAGAGAACTCTGCAGCAAAAGTACTTCCTGCGGCAACAGTGGTCAAAGCAAAAGTTAAAATTTGAAATGTTCTCATTCTATTATCCAATCAAGTAGTTAGTTCTTTTGACATTTTTGCCCCATGTTGGCGCAATAATTCTAATGTTTCACGCTCTTCTTGAAGCGCTTCTGACCAATCTATTTCATCAAAGTCACAATCAAAGAACAACTGACTGATTGAAGATAAAATAGTGAGTCCCTCTTCATCGCGTGTGTTTGGATCAACTTTTTCATTTAATAAACGTTGAACGGCTGGCGCACATGCCGAGCTTGCCGCATCCCATAAAGGTCCATAAAACTCTTCTGCATCCCAAAGGTGTACATTCGCTTTGGCTTGAATCAAAGCTTCGAGAATATCGAGGTAAACTTGTAATGATTGTTGCTTTTCTTCTTTTGATAGTGGTGTACCCGCTTCATAAGCTTCTGATACATCTTCCCACCATTTAAAAATTCCATCACAAATGATTGATACAGGTGGTCCTTGTTCCGGATCAATAAAGTTCGGATCAAGTCCTTCAGCAAGTAATTTTTGCACTTGCGCGAGTTCTAATTCTTCTATGGCTTTAATTAAAGCTTGCTGCTGGGTGGTTAACATGACCATCTCTCAAAAATATATTAGGACTATTATGCCTAATCTCTTCTGAAGATTTTAGAGGTTGATTGCATCGCATTGCAAACCTAATGTTGTGAATAGTTTTATTTTCATCAAATATAAAAAAAGCCCCGAAGGGCTTTTTAGCATTTTAAATTAAACTTCATCATCAATGAATTCTGGTTGACCACCTCTCGGGTGTTCTTTTTTCTCAAAAGTATGTTCAAGGCTACGTTTTAATTTTTCAATCGCGCCATGAATCGAGGCGTCAATATTTCCTGCTTTATGATGTACTGCAACTGGTTTCAAACCTGAAGGACGCGCTTCAATCATACAGTGGATATCTTTGTCACCACCTTTGTCCCCATTTTCATCACTAAAATGAACCGAAAAATGCGTAATACGTTCGCTATGACGTTGGAATTCTTGAGTAAGTTCTGCACGTACATAAGTAATTAAACGTTCGCTGTTATGGATGTTTTTATCTGTGCGGATTTCAATATTCATAAATACCATCCTCTCTTTCTTACTGTGGATCTTTTCTATGCAAAACTTTTTTATGTTGGCATGTTTTAAGCATGCATGAACTGACTTCAATTGTACATTTTGATGGTGTAATGGTTTGTTATCTCCTGACTTAAACGTACTGCTTTTAATTTATTTTGAAGATCTTCATACCTTCAATATCAGTCCATCTATAAAAATATGCAAGCTGATTTTTTAAATTTTTATGAAAAATTGAACAAAAGGAGAGCAATCGTGTCCAAATCTTATCTATCTGGAGCAGAGCTTATTGAGCAAATCCAGAAGTCTCCTTATTCACGTGATTTAATCGGATATCACGGACAACCACCACAAGTTAAATGGCCTAATAATGCCAAGGTTGCTGTGCAATTTGTGCTTAATTATGAAGAAGGTGGCGAAAAACATATAGAGCATGGCGATGAGGGCTCCGAACAGTTTTTATCAGAGATTATTGGCGCTGCAAGTTACCCAGCTAAACATATGTCGATGGACTCTATGTACGAATATGGTTCACGTGCTGGTTTTTGGCGCATTCATAGTGAATTCCAAAAGCGCAAACTTCCAATGACCATTTTTGGGGTTGCAATGGCACTTGCTCGCAACCCTTATATTGTAGAAGCGATTAAGCAAGCTGATTATGATGTGGTTTCTCATGGTTACCGCTGGCTTCACTATCAAGATACCGATATTGAAGTCGAAAAACAGCATATGGAGCAGGCTTTAACTGTCTTAGAAAACCTGTTTGAAAATAAAGTGATAGGTTGGTACACCGGACGTGACAGCCCCAATACACGTCAGTTACTCGCAGAGTTTCCACAAATACAATATGACTCAGATTATTATGGTGATGACCTGCCTTTTTGGACAACGCTTACCAATGCTGATGGCGCATCACGTCCTCATCTGATTATTCCTTACACTTTAGAATGTAACGACATGAAGTTCTGTTCACCAGGCGGATTTAATAGTTCAGAACAGTTTTTTCAATATTTGAAAGATAGTTTTGATGTGTTGTATGCAGAGGGAGAAACTGCACCAAAAATGATGTCGATTGGAATGCATTGCCGCATTTTAGGGCGTCCGGGCCGTTTTAAAGCACTACAGAAATTTCTCGACTATATTCAAATGCACGATCGGGTCTGGATATGTCGTCGTCAGGAAATTGCTGAACATTGGTATAAAAATCACATAACTAAATAATTGATTTTTAATTTTCAAAATTCTTAAGCGAACCAAAACTCGCTATTGGCACTGTTATTGCTAAAACTCTATATCAAGACAACGAGTTTAGGAATAACAGTGTTTTTAGCCGAGTTTAATCAAGCCCCACCAGAACAACTCAAGACTTTGTTAAAAAACTGTGTCCACATTCAAGCATGGGCCGAAAAAATCATCTCAAATCGTCCCTATTCAACAAAAGCATCACTTTTGGAATATGCAGAACAGTTAAGTCAAATGTGGTCATGGCAAGAGATACTAGCGGCTTTAGCAACCCATCCAAAAATTGGTGAACGCCAAGCTAAAAAACAACTCAATGCAAAAGAGCAAGATTTTTCATCTAAAGAACAAGCTGGCATTTCTTTAGATGAACTAACACAACAGGCTCTGCTACAAGGCAACATGGATTATGAACAAAAGTTTGGCTTTATTTTTTTAATTAAAGCGGCAGGCCTTAGTAGCGATGAAATTTTAAAAAAGCTACATGAACGACTACAAAACGACTTGGCTATCGAAAAAACAATTGTACATGAGCAACTTGCAGCGATTGCTCTATTACGTCTATCTCAGGAAATACAAGCATGATCAGCACTCATATTTTAGATACGAATTTAGGTAAACCAGCTGCAGACGTAGAAGTGAAGTTGTTTCATGCAGCAACCCATGAGCTGATAGCAACAGCAACCACCAATCAAGATGGTCGAGTGAGTGATTTTGGAATAACAGACTTTGCAGAAGGTGCTTATCAACTTGAATTTGAAATTGCCCCTTATTTTTCATCGCAGCAAGTCAAAACTTTTTTCCCACGTGTTTGTATCCAATTTTTTATAGAAGACATCAATCAGCATTATCACATTCCATTACTGATTAGCCCATTTGCTTACTCCACTTATCGCGGTAGCTAACTCAATTATAAATAGGAGAAAAATATGAATCATCAGCAAAAAAATGCAATTTCTCCAGAGCATGAATATTTAGGAATTTCCAAAAGTTTTGCTTACGGCTTACAGCATGTGCTGACCATGTATGGTGGCATTGTAGCCCCGCCTTTGATTATTGGAACGGCAGCTGGCTTAAGCTCAGCACAAATCGGAATGTTAATTGCAGCGGCCCTATTTGTAGGTGGATTGGCAACCCTGATCCAAACAATCGGAACCAAATATTTAGGCGCAAAATTACCTCTGGTACAGGGTGTATCTTTTGCGGGTGTGGCCACCATGGTCGCCATTATCACTACAGGCGGTGGTTTACCTGCTGTCTACGGCGCGGTCATTGCAGCCTCTTTAATTGGGCTATGCCTTGCACCTTACTTTTCAAAAATTATTCGTTTTTTCCCACCTGTTGTGACGGGATGCGTCATCACAATTATTGGTCTATCTTTGTTACCTGTTGCGATTCGCTGGATGATGGGTGGCAACAACAAAGCGCCCGACTGGGGTAGCGTAGAAAATATCTCTTTGGCACTGCTGACCTTAGGCATTGTGATTGTTCTAAATATGCTGCCGCAAGCAAGCATTCGACGTTTATCAATTTTGTTGGCTATTGTGGCTGGTACTACCCTCGCCTACTTCATGGGTTTTGGTGATTTTAGTCAGGTGAGTTCAGGCGCATGGCTCCAATTTCCACACTTATTTGCATTTGGTTTACCGACTTTCGAGCTAAGTGCAATTTTATCGATGCTAATCGTTACCTTAGTGATTATGACGGAAACCACAGCCGATATTATTGCTGTCGGAGACATTGTAGGAACTGAAGTCGATTCAAAACGTATCGCCAATGGTGTTCGTGCAGATATGTTCTCAAGTGCTTTTGCGCCTATCTTTGGTTCTTTCATGCAAAGTGCTTTTGCCCAAAATGTTGGACTGGTTGCGATTACAGGCATCAAAAGCCGCTTTGTAGTCGCAGCAGGCGGTGTCATTCTGATTATTTTAGGTCTACTACCTATTATGGGTCGTTTGATTGCAGCGATTCCAATGCCCGTACTCGGTGGTGCAGGTTTGGTCTTGTTTGGGTCGGTTGCAGCGAGTGGAATTCGCACTTTGGCAAAAATAGATTATAACGATCAGAAAAATTTGATTATTGTCGCGACCGCTTTATCAGCAGGGATGATCCCAATTATTAACCATGAGTTTTATGCTCATTTTCCAGTTTGGGTACAAACTTTGTTCCATTCGGGCATTAGTTCAACATGTATCTTTGCTATCTTGTTGAATTTACTATTTAATCATTTACCCTCATTTCGCAGCTCGCGTACCCCACATTTAAGCCAAACAATAAACACAAGAAATACTCATTAAAGATTTAGTTTTTAGCGCCCCACTTCGGTGGGCTTTTTTTTAACCGTTGATCAAATTTGGCTTCATTTTTGCTTAAGACCCTGTATCCTTAGCGTGCTTTATTTGGGGGGAGATCATTTAAATGCAATTAAAGCAACTTGCGGCGACTTGTGCCTTGTTATCTGCAACTGCCATGGTTCAGGCGAAACCAATCTGGCAAGATTTTAGTGTGACTGGACTTTATGGTGAAAACTATGAAGTTGTAGATGACAAAGAAACTACGATTACTTTGGAATATGCTGCGAAAGTTAAATACGCTGATGTGTTTTTCTTTATGGACCGCATGCGTGGTGAAAATGACCACAAGAGTACTTACTTTGAGTTATCACCACGTCTAAGTTTAGGCGAAGTTTCTGGTAAAAAACTGTCGTATGGCCCAATCAAAGATGTACTCATTAGTACTACTTGGGAAGGTAACAGTGAAGACGGCAACAACTTCGACAACTTCCTTTATGGTTTTGCAGTTGATTTAGATATCCCATATTTCCAATATGCAAATTTAAACTTCTACCGTGCAAATAATGAGAACATCGACGACGATTATCAAATGACATTCGTTTATGGTATTCCATTAAAATTAGGATCTGAAGATTTCTTGGTAGATGGTTTCCTTGACTGGTCAACTGCTGAAGGCGACCATGCGAGCGAGTTAAACTGGACAACTCAGTGGAAATGGAATGTGGGTAAACACATTTCTCCTGATACACGCCTATACCTAGGTATCGAGCACTCAGTGTGGAATAACAAATTTGGTATTAAAGGTGCCGACGAAAATAACGTTAGTGCATTGGTTAAATACCACTTCTAAAATCTAAATTTAGAAGATAAAACAGCAAGGAAAATTCCTTGCTGTTTTTGTTTTTAATCAAGTGGATTACCCACAATATTGCTAATAATTCCCTGCATAATATGTCCACCTTGTTCACGGCGTAATTCTTCATACCATGCTTGTGTAACGGCTTCATCTTTCATATGTGTCACATCACAACGTTTGCGCGCACGAAGTACCAATTCATTAGCACGTTCATTGCGCTTGTTTTGATAGCGACGTAAAGCATCCTCTAGCCCCAAAGTATTAATTTGCAGAGAACGCGCTAAATAAATCGCGTCTTCCATGGCTTGGCAACCGCCTTGCCCAATATCAGGTGTCGTGCTGTGTGCAGCATCACCCAAAATCACCACGCGACCTTTATAAAATTGAGTGAACGGTTCAATATCATGTATTTCTACCCGATTGGTCTTTTGCGGGTCTAAGCGTTCAATAAGCTGCTGTACGGGTTGGCACCAATCAACAAAATATTGTTTTAAAATTTTTTTATATTCATCTCGATTATTATCTAATCCTGCTGGTAAAGGCACATCTAAAAAGAAATAGAACTTTCCATCTGCAACTGGCATTAAAGAAGCACGCTTGCCTTCGCCCACATAAGTCGTCCATTGCTGGGCCGGAGCCAAATCTTCAGAGATCTCAACCAAGCCATTCCAGTTCACATAACCCGCATAACGGCGCTGTACTTGCTGACCTAACACATAGGTACGGGTTAGTGAGTGAGTACCATCCGCCCCAATCAATAAGTCAGCCTGCGTTGAACTACCATCTGCAAAATGCACCTCGACAGAATCGGTCTTGTCTTCAAGGCTCACCATTTTTTTGCCTAGATAAATTTGGTCTCGTCCAAACTCATCCATCAGCATATTTTGTAAATCGGCACGTGCAACTGGATAAGGTCTTTGGCCTACTTCTTCAATTAATGGTAGTAAACTGAATTGTGTCATCACATCTCCAGTTAAACCGTCCACATAGGCCAAATCATCCATTTGTCCACCAAGTTTGGCGATTTTGTCAGTTAATCCCAGATAGTTCAGACATTTCACACCATTCGACCACAGCGAAATTGCCGCGCCGACAGGAAGAATTTTTTCAGTTTGCTCAAAAATTCGAACTTGGTGACCAAATTTCTTTAATGCAATGCCTGTGGTTAGACCTCCCATTCCTGCACCAATAATCACCACATTCATAACACTCTCCTATAGATATTCACCTATAGGGTGCTTATGCTAAAAACATGCCATCGTTCAAAATTTATTTAGCTTTTCCACAAAACTGGCATGCACCATGCTTATATATTTACGTGTAAAACTCGACTTGGCACGCTCCGTGTTAGCGCAGTTTTAAATGAAAAATCATGTTTTTAACAAGAAATACGGATACTCCATTATGGCAACATTGCACGCTCCAGCTTTTGAACTTCCTGAGATTTTGAATACTAAGACCAATTTGGCAGATGCCCGAATTGGTGCACAAGTCATTGAGTGTTCAGATGATTTCTTTGCAGAAGCAAAGCGTATGCTGCAATTTGATGCGCCTATTTTTGTTGAAGATAAATTTGATGATAACGGCAAATGGATGGACGGATGGGAGACGCGCCGTAAACGTCACGCAGGTTATGATTGGTGTATCGTGAAGCTTGGTGTAAGTGGAAAAATCACTGCTCTTGATATTGATACCAGCTTTTTTACAGGAAATTACCCTGCCTCTGCATCATTAGAAGCATGTTATGCACCAAATGGGGACCTGACAGGGGCAAAATGGGAGAATGTTTTAGGAAATACTGAACTAGGCCCGAGCCAGCATCATATTTTTATGGTCAATAATGATGCACTTTTCACTCATATACGCCTTAATATTTTCCCAGATGGCGGTATTGCCCGTTTACGTGTCTATGGTGATGTTCATATTCAGGTAACTGACAGCGAACAAACTCTCGATTTATTGGCTCTCGAAAATGGTGGCCGCGTAGTTGCCTATAGCGATGCGCATTTTGGCCATCCTCGTAATTTGATTAACCCAGGCCGTGGAGTCAACATGGGCGATGGATGGGAAACTAAACGCCGCCGTGCACCGGGTTATGACTGGTGTATTCTTGCGTTGGGTAAGAGCGGAAAAATTGAGAAACTTGAAATTGATACGGCTCATTTTAAAGGGAATTTCCCTGCCCAAGTATCTATTCAGGCGGTTTACCTTGAAAACGCAACCGATGCACAGTTAATTCCTCAAAGTATGTTCTGGTCTTACTTACTAGAAGCCCAACCGATGCAAATGGATCATATTCATGAATATGTGAATGAGATTTTACAACATGAAAAAATCTCGCATATTCGTATTAACATGATTCCAGATGGTGGTATTAGCCGTGTCCGTTTATGGGGGAAAATTGCCAAGTCATGATAATGAAGAATGTTCAAATTCAGCCCTTAACAATTGAAAATTTCCAGCCCTTCGGAGAAGTCATCTGTTGCGACGGGCATGACTTTTTTCATATTAACGATGCCCACACCGAGCGCTACCATGCGCTCGTTGAAACTGAAGTTGAGGGTGAAGCAAAGGCAGGAATCAGTATATTCCGTAATATTAAGGCCAGTGTGCTGCCTTTAGAGATTTCAATGTTAGAGCGCCATCCGAAAGGCTCTCAAGCATTTATTCCATTACAGCAACAAAAGTTTTTAATTATTGTTGCACCCGCTTTGGATGAAAATACTCCTGATATTTCAAAGTTATGTGCATTTGTTTCAAATGGGAAGCAAAGTATCAATTATCGGGCAGGCATATGGCATCATCCTTTGCTTACCTTTGAAGCACCCAGTGATTTTGCGGTGGTAGATCGAATTGGAGGTGGAGCGAATTGTGATGTTTTTCAATTTCCACAGGCTATAAAAATTACCGCCTAAATTAAAATATACAGATCTGTATATTTTTACTTTAATGAATGGCAGAACCCGTTGTGGTGATTTCCAACAATTTAGATTTACATAAAAAAAACCCCCGCTAATTGAGCGGGGATTTTTTACGCCTTTTTAGACAGTGATATCAGCTAAGTTACCCTTCTGCTCAAGCCACTGCTTACGATCTGCCGAACGCTTTTTCGCAAGTAACTTGTCGAGTAAACCTGCCGTTAGATGCACATCATCTAGATCGAGCTGAACTAAACGACGCGTGTTCGGGTCCATAGTCGTTTCACGTAATTGAATCGCGTTCATCTCACCCAATCCTTTGAATCGGGTAATTTGCGGATTACGATTGCCTTTAATATTTTTCAAAATAGTTTCAAGTTCATCATCATCAAGCGCGTAATGAACATCTTTACCAATGTCGATACGGAACAATGGTGGCATTGCCACATACAAATGTCCTTCTTCAACCAATGCTGGGAAGTGTTTAACGAATAAAGCACAAAGCAAAGTCGCAATGTGTAAACCGTCCGAGTCAGCATCGGCCAAAATACAGATTTTGCCATAACGCAGTTCAGATAAATCATCACTGCCCGGGTCTACCCCGATGGCAATCGCAATGTCGTGAACCTCTTGAGAAGCGAGTACTTCATCTGAAGAAACTTCCCATGTGTTTAAGATTTTTCCACGAATTGGCATGATGGCCTGAAAGTTTTTATCACGCGCTTGCTTGGCACTACCGCCCGCAGAGTCGCCCTCGACAATAAATAACTCACTGTCTTCACGTGTTTGACCAAAACAATCTGCCAACTTACCCGGCAATGCAGGGCCGGAAACAATTTTTTTACGCTCGACTTTCTTTGCTGCTTTTAAACGACGACCTGCTTTAGAAATTGCCATTTCTGCCAGCTGCATGGCAATTTCAGCATGTTGGTTGAGCCAGAGTGCGAAAGCATCTTTAGCAATATTTAAAACAATATTTGATGCTTCTCGACTCGAAAGACGCTCTTTGGTTTGACCTGAAAACTGAGGCTCTTGGAACTTGAGCGACAAGATATAGTTCACACCATCCCAAACATCTTCCGCCGAAAGTTTGAGGTTTCGTGGTAGCAAATTACGCAATTCACAGAACTCGCGCAATGCTTCGGTAACCCCAGAGCGCAAACCGTTCACATGAGTACCGCCTTGTGCAGTTGGAATTAAGTTGACGTAACTTTCTTGAACCTGTTCACCACCTTCCACATTCCAACAAATCGCAAATTCACATGCCGCACGATCTGCCTGACCGCTGCTCACAAATGCAGGATTTGGCAAAATTTCGCGGTCTTGCAATTCATCCATCAAATAATCGACGAGGCCATTTTCAAATTGCCATTCGATTTTTTCATCGTTAATTTGATCGATATAGATAATTTTTAAACCAGCAGCTAAAACAGCTTTGGCTTTTAAATTGTGTTTCAGTGCTTTTAACGCAAATTTTGGACTATCGAAATATTTCGCTTCTGGCCAAAAATGTACCGTTGTACCTGTCGCACGTTTTGGTGCTTTGCCTTCTAGCACTGCTAAAGGTGCTACTGGTTCACCTTGCTCAAAGGCCATCTGGTATAGGTTACCCTGACGTTGAACTTCGACCTCAACTCGTGTTGATAAAGCATTTACAACGGAAATCCCCACACCATGCAAACCACCTGAAAACTGGTAGTTATCGGTGCTGAACTTACCGCCTGCGTGGAGCTTGGTCAGAATAATTTCAATACCACTTTGGCCATATTCAGGATGAATATCGACCGGCATACCACGGCCATTATCTTCAACCGACAACGAACCATCTTTATAAACCGTAACACATATTTTGTCGGCATGACCAGCTAATGCTTCATCAACAGCATTATCAATAACTTCTTGGGCTAAATGGTTAGGTCGAGTCGTATCGGTATACATCCCTGGACGACGACGAACAGGGTCTAAACCGGAAAGAACTTCAAGCGATTGAGCCGTATATTGTGTCACGTTGTACGTTTTCCTTATTTGATGGTGTGCGCAAAGAATTCGATCACTAACGGTAATTTTTCTTCAAAATCTTCCATAGCATGATTGCCATGAGCATCCGTCAAAATCAATGAGGATGGCGTTGCAGCACTATAATAGCGTTGTGCTTGACGATAATCCAAAATTTCGTCGCCTTGTTGCAATAAGACGAGTATTTTGTCGGCATTTTCAGGTTGTTTCAGTTCCAGTTGTTGTAACTGCCTTAACTGGACATGGTCAATTGACCATTGATCATTCACCACATAGGGCATACTTTCAACTTGAAATAACTCATCAAACAGCTTCCATGGTTGCATAGCAGGGTTAATCAGTACAGCTGGAACATTATATTTCGCGACAAAATATGTCGCAAAAAACCCGCCAAGGCTACTACCGACTAAGGCTACATCATCTAAAGACTCTATCAGCTCTGAAACTTGCTCAACCACTAGATCAGGAGATCTGTTTAAGTCTGGCAAATGCACATTTATGCCCAATTCGCTACAATACTGCTTAAGGCTCAGCCCTTTAATTGAAAGAGAGCTACTATTAAAGCCATGGAGGTAGATAATATTCATATATTTTCCCTCTAAATTGAGAATAAACTCACATTTTTGTTCTCAGTTTGTATATAAAAACACTATTGTCAGACAAGAAAAACCACTCAACTAACCATTCATCAGTATTTTAAAAACATGTGTTATTTAAACTACTAAGATGGAAACGTTTACTGCCGTTGATAAAAAGTACAGCTTAAAACGTCGGTTATAACGTATATGGGGAAAAGATATGCCGAGCTTAACACCACTACATGAAACTTATTGTAAATGGGATCGTACGCCACCTAGTCAGGCAGACGTATTAGAAGGTTTAGCTCAACTGTTCAGTACCAGCTTAAATGGTGTACATGAATTAATTCAAGTTATTAATATTGAAGTATTAAAAAATGCTTTTGGTGTGAGTACACAAAATGCTAAAAACTTTCAAAAACGACCATTTGTGCAAAAGGCATATCAATTTTCTTATGGTGCTTTACAAAAATATGGGAGTTGTTTTTTAGCGCCAAGCTTACGTCACATTATTGAAAAATATCCTACACTTCACGAAAAACCACTCACCCCAAGCCTACATTTTTTAGTCGGTATTTTGAATGGGATTTTTGGGGATTATCTACTGAAACAGCATAGCCCCCTCGCTTTACCCATGGTGCTATATGATCACTACGGTGCAATACAACAAGGGGAACTTGCAGGCCGTATCGTGATTTTAGCTCATGGTTTATGTATGAACCATCTGACTTGGTCAAATGCACACTATGGCGGCATTGGTGAGCGCCTGTTAGCGCAGCGTGACCATAACACCATGTTGTATTTAAATTACAACACAGGTCGACGCATTTCAGCTAATGGACGCAGTTTTTCAAACTTATTAGAAGACTTGGTCCAACGTAATCCAAGAATTACCAGCATCGATATCATTGGCCATAGTATGGGCGGACTGGTTTCCCGTAGTGCCTTGTTTTATGGCAAACAAAATATGTATCAATGGATCCATATGGTCGAGAATCTAGTCTGTATTGGCTCTCCACATCATGGGGCAGTTTTAGAGCGCTTTGGCTTTACCATACAAGATAAACTTGGGGCTTTCCCTTTTGTCGGCTTACTCGGTCAACTGGTTAATATTCGGAGTAATGGTATTTTAGACTTACGCCACGGTAGCGTTCGTGATGATGATTGGGAACATATGGATGCCCGTATTGGTATGATGGATGATAACCGCGCCCCTGCTCCGCTACCTTCCCATATCAACACCTTTTTAGTGGCAGGGACCTTAGAATTTGAAAAGGTGCGCAATAAAGCGTTGACCGTAATTGGCGACTACTTAGTGAGTGTAAAAAGCGCGCTAGGCGAACACCCTAATCCACGTTTTCAGCTTAAAGTTCCAGATTCACATAAAGCCGTGTTTTATGGCTTAAATCACTTTGAAATTCAGTATCACTCAAGTGTTGCGGAACAGATTACTCGTTGGTTATATCCTCATATTAATGATTACGTCCAAGAAGGTATTCAAACTCATATTATTGATATGCCGAACTATAAGCTCGAAGATTTAGAAGGAATTGTAGAGACGTAAAAAAAGCCCAACTTATGTTGGGTTTTTTTAAATTATTCTAAAAATCATAAATCTATTAATAATTTTTATCTAACCATTTTTTAATCTCAGAAATATTTTTATATTTATAATAGACTTTCCCTTCTGCAATCCCTTCAAAACCCTCTGCATTACTACCTAATATATTTGTTATATTTTTCAGATTTAAAGTCTTATTTTTACTAATTTGATATAGGTTAACTTGATAAATTTCACCTTCAATTTGTGGAGTACAACAGTAATATGATGAGTTAAGGGTAATTAATATAGGAGGTTTTCTTTTATTTGATTTATAAATACTGACAGCTAAAAGTTTAGGACTTTCCTTAGCTGCAAAATCAGAATAATCACCAACAAATATTTTTTTTTCTTGATCTCCTACATAACCTTTAAGATATGAACCTTCCGAAGATTCACATATATAATTATAGAATTTATAATCATTTTTCTTAAATATATTTAAGTTTACTTGTTGGTCAATATTACATTGATCCTTTGCAAATAAATTCTGAGAATATATTAGAGATGATATAATAAACAGAATACTAGTAAAATATTTTTTCATTTCATAAACACTATATTAAATAAAAATCTTTCTTGCCTGAACAAAATGTGCTCGTCGATCAGCATATGAATTTGTAGCTTCATTAATTACTTTTGTTATGGCATCTACCTGTTCTCCATTAGCACCCTTATCAGCAACATCATAAAGCTTAAATTTCAACCAGAATCTAATGGCAGATCTAACCGCATATTTTGGTTGTTCAATTAATTCAGGATTCTTTACAAAATCGACTTTCTCTCCAGGCCATATAGTTGAGTACATATTAGTTAAATCTTGATAATTATTCTTTCCTGTTAATTGTTTTAGTCCTCGGCCTAAATACCTCCAACCATCACCAGGAGAAGTATTACCTAATTTATATTTAGCGCTACGATAATTATCATCGTACATGCGATTAGCAATTACTTCTCCATTTGCTGGTCCTTGGCCTCTTTTATATCCATCAATATCTGCTTGTTTATGATGAGTTCTATAATAGCCAATTTGTTTCAATGCCGTTGGCCCCATATATTCCACTTGTTCTCTCAGTGAAAAAGAGCTACCAACTTCTTGCCTAACTTGAGCCATGAAATGGGCTTGTCTCAATCTAGTATCCAATTTGTAGCCAGTTAAATCGCTATTTAATTCATCTAAAATTGGTTGAATTTTTGTAGCTGAAGCTTTTGGCCACATTTTTTTCATTTGGTCCATTGTAATTAATATATCAACTTTAACATTCTTATTAATCTCTGGATCATTCTGTGCCGTACTGCCTTTTGTTATATCTACATCCAGATGAAACTCAACAGGGTTGTTTTTGACTCGCGTTGCCATATAGGTTTGTGTCTTTAAAGGCTTACCATCAGGCTTATACACCGTAAATTCTAGTTTCTGCCCTACCATGCTTTGTAATGGTAATTTTCCATTCGAAATACTAAAAAGCTGTTTTTTACCATTTTCAACAACTAACATTTCCACATTAGTTTTTTCTACAATGTAGTCACTTCCATCTCGATCTAAAATTTTAATCGTAGATGCACTTTTAAATTTTTCATAAGGCTCATCTAATTTAATAAAAATTGGTTGTGAACTGCCATTAGCAGAATTTATTGAACTTTTTAAAAAAAATGTATCATTTGATGTTAATACTAAGACCTCTATGTCTCTATTAGGTGATGAGCGTACTTCTACTATGCCTTCATCATTTGTATATTTATCGGGCGAATTTCCTTTACCTTTTGGTCGTGATTGAATAGGAAAGTTTTTCATAACTTTTCCATTCATATCAACAATTTTAAAAAAAGTACTTACGATTCCTTTGGTTGAGCTGGATTGCTTTACTTGTTTATATTCATCAATTGTTTTTGGCAACTGAACTTTAATAGGATTTTTTTCTGAGGAATGAATAGAAGAGTTTATCGTTTTAAATACTGTATAATCTTTTTGATTAGGAGGCTTTGCTAATATCTCAACAGTTCTATTTGGTGAAGCCTGAAATACAAAAAGACCGAGTTTATCAGTTTTTTGGCTATTAGCATTTAATGAATCTTTATATCTAGATTGTACATTTAAGTTAATAATCTGCTTTCCAGACTTATCATAAAACTTAGAAGTAATAGTGACTAATTTACTCATTAATCAAAACTCCTCTTCTGTATAGACGTCATCATTTTCTTCGTCATACAAAAGTGTTTCCTCTAAAAGCTCATCAATATTTTCACTATCAGGCATATTTTGCTTTAACTGAATATAATCTGAATTAAAAATCATTGCAGTAAAGTCTGCTTCTTCTGGTGTATAAAACCGTAATGAACTTAAATTATTATTCTTATCAAGCTTATTTTTATGGGTTTTTATAAGGCTATTGTTCTTTTTATTTATAATAAATAGTTCTTTTTTATCTTCCGAATTTATATTCCAATTATAGTTAATTTTATTACTATAAGGTGTTTTTATAGTAGGTAAGCTTATCTTGGGAACAACAATATTTGCACCGCTCATAAATAAATGCTGACCTGCTTTAACCTCAAGCTTGCCCCCAGTTACAGGGAAAATACCCGAACTATTAATCTTGAGTTGTGAACCGTCCGCAGTGAGTATAATTTCTTTTGGGCTAGTTATTTCGATTCTATCTTCTGTTGAAATAATCTGTATCCCTTTTCGTGCAATGATATCTGTACCATCACTTTGTGCTTGTAACTCAATTCTGCCCTTACCTGCATACATTCTTGCTCCATTTTGAGCTGCAAAAAAACTTATCTTATTCTGGGCATGAGCAATAAAATTCTTTTGAGTACTCAGGTTAATACTATCACCAGCAGTTTGGCTAATATGTCCATCTGCACTCAGATGGATATTTTCATTACTAGTAAGGGCCATACTATTTGGTGCACTTAACACCATAATCGCTTGTTTAAATGCAGCAGCTTTATCTCTGTCTCGCTGTTCAATCTGATCTAAAAAGGTTTTTAAATGATCAAGAACTTCCAATGGATCTGTTTGCTGATTTTTTGCAAGTTCACTTAGAGCTTTGCTGTTGTTTAACCCGCCTTCAAGCTGCTGTTTGGATTCATTCGCATCAAGGTGAAGTCCTTGAGCTTGCTCTTGTGCATAGGTACTAATGAGCATGCCTTTACCTGCACGCACAGCTCCCCAAGCATCTGTTCTTAGCTCAAAGCCTTCTCCACGACCCTGACTCGTCGCTTGTTCTTTCGGATGGCTTAAATTACCCAAATTCAGCTGTGTTGCTGCATGACTACTTTGTAATTGGGTACTAATTTGTCCCGTTGTGTCATCAAAGCGTAATTGGTTAAAACCACTACCACTGATTTCCTGACTGCGAATTCCGCTTAGTTTTTTAGTATCAGGAAGCTGCCCTTTCACATCGAACTTGGTTGGTGAGCGCTGTGCTTCATGAATGCGTCCAGTCACAAATGGACGGTCAATATTGCCATCAAAGAAGTCAATGACCACCACTTCACCAATACGTGGTAAGAAACGTGCTCCATAGCCTTCGCCTGCCCAAGGAGTCAGTACATCCACCCAAGCTGAGTCGGTATCATTGTCATTGCTACCCGCGCCACCGTCATGCCCATGATCATCACTACGGGTAAATAGAAAACGCACCTTAATGCGCCCCCATTCATCAACATGAATAGTCTCTCCCTCTGGCCCCACGACTTTGGCTCTTTGCGGGTAAGCAATTGGGCGATGCTGTTCTGGATTATATTCAGGTGCCGTCTTGATCTGACGGCGTATTAGGGTCAGCTCATTACCTTGGCGCTCAATATCATCATAACCATGTTTATCCCAACGACTTTGGGTTAACAACTGGCTAACTTGCTGATGTAAATCTTTTGGTAAGTTATTTTGGTTATAAAAATTTTTAGCAATGATGAGGAACTCTTGATCAGCCCCTTCATGCTGATCAATTTCAGGATGCTCCTGTAGGTTAAACCAATAACCAACTTGGCTATCACGGACACTACTATAGGCCTTAAAGTATTTGGCCTGACTCGCATACATGTCAGTGAAGTGCTGATTTAATTTCTCTAGCTGATTACTACTTGAAGCAGTGGCCTGATCTTCCCCTTTCAAATCTTGCATCCAAGCAGGACTAAGATGCCATGCTTCTTCAAGACTCAAACTCGCTGAATCAAACTGCTCAGAATGTAGGTGTGTAGTGATAACTGAACCTACACCTTCTTCATGTGCTAGAGCATCAGGTTGCCAACGCTGCACATGTACAGCAGTCGGCTGTAAAGTCCGCACTGCAACAAAACCAGTAATGCTATCTTGATATTCTGTTGCACTACTTCTGTGATAGCGAATACTACGACGTGCTAAAGCTTGGTACTGGCTATTATCATCAATGAGTCTTAGTTTTTGAGGTTGTATAGGTGCAGTAAAGTGAGGAACAAAAAGCTCTGCTTCATCAATTAGCCAGCTAACGCCTTCACTTCGCCATAAGCGTGTAAGAAAGTCATAATCAGATTCATTGTGCTGCATGATAAATGGGCGAATATCATAACTCTGGCTTAACCCACTGAGGTCGAGACTTAAACTTGTCGCAAAAAGTGGACTTCTTTCTTGCCATTCTTTAAATAGAACTTCCGTGACTTCAATAATGCTTTTATTCATAAAAACACGACTATTACGGCGCTTGTGCCATAAGTTTGTCGCGTCTTTTAAGGTGAGTTTATAAAGCGTTAAAGCACCGTCACTCTGGCCATAACTCGCTTCTGTCACAATTCCTGTAGTTCGGAACAATTGTCCAGAATCAGTGACCTGATCAACGGCAACTTGCACACCTATAAACTGCTTCAATGCAATTTGGGCACTCGTTGAAAGGCAGATCAACTCAGCTTCCAATCCCCCATTTAGCTGATGTTGGCCTTCTATACGTTGTAAAAAAACTTGGCTATTGAGTAGTTCATTAGAAAATTGCACATGGACGGCACGTTTCTGCGCACTTAACCCTATTTTTTCCAAAACATTAAAGATATTAAAAAGCATTTTTTTATAATCATAAGGATATATAAACGGCTGCACTTTATAAAAAACAGAACTATCTGTCTACATGATTATGCTTTTTTTTAATTCGTTTTTTTATATTTTGACCTATTCCCAAGCAATAAAAAGCCCAACATAGTGTTGGGCTTTTTGATAGAGCTTTAAGCTCTTTTTTTGGTTGTCTTAAATACTGGATAAAAACGGAATAACTGCCATAAACAGACCAGTAATAGTAAGAGGAAATAGACCAATGACCAAACTGGTAAAGATTGACCTAAAAAGGTCCAATCAATTGCTGCACATTCACCTGAACCCGACAATACTTCTTGTAAAACCGTTTTCATTGGTAAGGCATCAATTAGATAATTTAAACCCGGGCCACAGCTTGGTACTTGATCTGGTGGTAAATGTTGCAACCAGACATGACGTCCTGCTACACCCACTGACCATAAAATTGCGATGCCTGCTAAAAATGCATAAAAACGTTTAACCGCATTGGAAACTGGGTTATGCAAAAAGGCTATGAGTGCTACAAGGCCCATCGCCATTAAGCCAACACGTTGAAAAATACAGAGCGGACATGGCTCTAAACCTTTTACATGTTCCAGATACAACGCAAAAGACATGCCGACTATACTTGCTAAAACAAGTAGTCCACTCACCAAACGGTAACTTAATCGCATGTAAAACCTCGTTTTATTATCGATATTGTTCAAGATATTGATCAAAACTGATCTTGGTATCTTGCTCAAGTTTTTCTTGCTGCTGTAAAGATTGCGCAGCCAACTGTTCAAAATGTTTCAAAGTTTCCACACTAAGCTCATGCTGTTCATAACTTTCAGCATGTAACTGAGCCATGTGGCTACCAAAACTCCAAGTTCCACCATGCTTTAACGTATCGTCAATGACATGGGCAGATAAAGTTTCATCAACTTCATCAATTCGTGCTTGCATAACCGCCAAAGCTGAACCATACAAGTCGGTTGCATACGTCTGATCGAGTAATTGTGCACAATCTTGCATTTTTGCAATATATAAACGTGCCCAATCTTCGATGTGATACGACCCAGTTAAATCTGTAATGGTTGCGTTTGGCGCTCGACCTCGGTTGACCACCTCTGTCTGATTTTTCTCAACCAAGTCTTGCTCAGGACATAATAAGTCTGGGCTATCACTTAACAGACAATAAAGTGCTAACACTTCAAGAAAGCCTGCTGTCGTTTCATCAACACCAATTGCCGAGTATGGATTTACATCTACAGCACGTAACTCCACATAACCAACGCCTCGATTTTTTAAAGCTTGAGACGGTGTTTCACCTGCTTGAGGCACCTGTTTTGGACGTACTAGACTGTAATATTCATTCTCGATCTGCAAAACATGATCATTAATTTGCAACGGCTCACCAGATGCATCATTTAACCCTAAACGGCTAAATGGTGGGTAAGGAGAATGAACGGCTTTTTGTAAACCATCCAGATAGCCAGACAAATTGTTGTAATGAATACCTAAGCTTTTTTGTGCTGAGTTTTGATAGCCCAATCGCCCCATACGGAGTGCTGTAGCATACGGTAAATAGTATGAACCTTTGATTAAAGGCAACAAATGATGTTTGTGTCCGGTCAAGAAACAACGACATACCGTTGGACTCGCGCCCACCAAGAACATGACCAATGGTGTTAAACGAATAAAATTACGAATAAGGCCAAAATAACGATGGCTACGGTAATCCTGCAAACTTAATGATTTTAATTGTTCGTCAGTTTCATGAGCTTGCAGCTCAGCAAAAAGTGTATCTGGGAAAGATAAGTTGTAATGCACCCCTGAAATGGTCTGCATACGACGACCATATCGAATTCCTAACCCACGGCGATATAGTGTTTTAAAACGGCCAATATTAGAAGTGCCATATTGCGCTAGACGAATGCGTTCTTCATTGTCGTCTAACATACATGGCATAGACAGCGGCCAGAGTTTTTCACCATTTTCTAAATGACGATGCACAACCGCATGAATATCGGTGAGCTCATGCAGAGCTTCTTCAATCGTTGGCTTAGGTGAGGTAATAAACTCCATCAACGCTTCTGAATAATCAGTCGTAATTTTTGGATGTGTTAACGCCGAACCTAGTGCCTTCGGATGTAACTCTTGTGATAAGAACCCATTACTTTGCATACGTAGGCTTTCACGCTCTATTCCACGTAACATGCCTTGTAGTAGCGACGAATCCACCCAAGCAGGAATAACTGATTGAGATGGTGTAGTGGGTTGACTCATGCATTTGCTCGCTTATTAAAGATCACTATATACAAAATCGTGAGATGATACGGTTACTTATATAATCACATCATTCCAGTTTGGCAATTTTTATCACAATCTTGTTATTTAAGACACGAAAGAATTGTGATTTTATTGAAGAATAATTGCTAAAGAGTTGTCAATATCATGAACGAACAAGACATTTTAAACTTCTGGTTTTCTCCTGAACACCGTTCACTTTGGTTTGCAAAAAGTGATGATTTTGACAAAAAAATCCGTGAAAATTTTTCTGATGTTCATCGACAGGCAACTCAAGCAGAACTCTGGTCTTGGCGAAAAACAGCAGAAGGTCGTTTGGCAGAGATTATTGTACTAGACCAGTTTTCTCGCAACATCTATCGTGATCAGCCCCAATCTTTTGCCTATGACAGCTTGGCATTAGCTTTGGCACAAGAAGCAATTAGTTTGCAACTCGATGCACAGCTTAATCCAGAGCAACGCTCTTTTTTATATATGCCGTTTATGCATAGTGAATCAAAATTGATCCATGAATTTGCCTTAAAATTATTTCAACGTCTTGGCAATGAAATTAACTTAAGCTTTGAGAAAAAGCATAAAGTCATTATTGATCGCTTTGGACGCTATCCTCATCGCAATACCATTCTCGGACGTGTTTCTACTCCAGAGGAAACCGAATTTTTATTAGAACCGAACAGTAGTTTTTAAAGCTTCTTAATTTTTAATGCTGAGTCATCTTTGTTTTAATGCTCAGCTGGGAGTTCACCATGAAATATCTCTCTCTTTGTTTAGCCTTAGGCGCTGCCTTAACCTTAACTGCTTGTGCAACGACTCCAAGTAAACCAAAAACCTTTGATCAACTTGGCCAGTTTTCCGCATACCCTTTAAATGCGCAAACGTTTCGTATTAGTTTTAAAGCCGATCCGAATATGAGTTACGGTGCAGCTGAAGAAATCACTTTGGTAAAATCA
The DNA here is from genome assembly GCF_052044755.1 of Acinetobacter sp. 22512. NCBI lineage: Bacteria > Pseudomonadati > Pseudomonadota > Gammaproteobacteria > Moraxellales > Moraxellaceae > Acinetobacter > Acinetobacter sp. 22512. The sequence continues at coordinate 272,825 of NZ_JBQENP010000002.1, forward strand.
GCGCAAACGACCGTACAAAAAGGTTTCCGCTTTTTTAAAGTACTGAATGACCCAAGTAACCAAAGTCAGAAACCACCACGTCAGGCTGTGGTTTATCCATCTGCTCCAAGCTTTTATCCTTATGGCTATGGTCGTCGCTATCCGGGTTTCTGGCATGATCCGTTCTATGATTTCCCACAAGTGGTCAATATCGACCCTGTTCAAGTGTCGTATACTATTGAATGTTATCGGGATCAAAAGCAAGCTCCTCAAGACGCTTTTGATGCAACCTTGATCTTGAAATCAATCGGACAAAAATATGGATTGAGTCCGACAGGAGCGCTGTTGCCACCACCCGAGCCTCCAGTAAAACAAAAATGAATAGGATAAATTTATGAGCATGGCAGAAGAAGTTCACCACGTGCCCAGTCTTAAACGTAGTAAATATTTTGCTACCCTAGCGCTGATCATCGTCGTTGTGCTGTGGATTGCACTGATGGTAGCCGACCGTTTTCTGCCAGAATACACAGGTTTTATTCATATTTTGATGCTAGGGGCCGAAGCCGGCGTAGTTGGTGGTCTAGCCGATTGGTACGCGATTACAGTTCTGTTTCGGAACCCTTTTGGTAAGTTACCAATTCCTAAGTTTTTACGTGACCATACCGAGATTATTCCGCGTAACAAGGCACGGATTGCAGAGTCGATGGGCCGTTTTGTACAGGAAAATTTTCTTTCGCCTCAAGTGGTCGAAAAAAGCTTAGAAAAAACAGACTTAAGCCTCGCAATTGGTCAATGGTTGGCAAGTCCGCAAAACAATACGCAAGTGGTGCAGCTCATTCAGCAAACTGTACCGAAAATTTTTGAATTTGTGAGCCAAGAGCAAATTGCTAATTTCGTGCAAAACAACAGCGTGCAATGGGTACGTAATACCCAAGTCAACAAACTCGCCAGTGAAATGCTACGTGCAGTCTTGGAAAATGATTTCCACCAAGATGTTTTACAACGTGGTCTAGATATTGCCCATGAGTGGGTGGTACAAAACCCAGATAAAACCCGTGAATTAACCCGAAAAATGTTTAAAGCACTGGGTGTCTGGTCACTTGCAAGAGGCGCAAGCTGGATTGGAATTGATGTTCAACAACGTACCATCGACTCATTGGTTGAAAAAGTAGAATCAATGCTGGCCGACCATGAACACCCATGGCGACAAGAAATTGAAACAATTGCACATTCACTCATGCTAGAGCTAGCGAAACCCGATAGTGTTGCCAGTCAACGCCTTAACAGCGGTAAAGATGCTCTCCTTGATAGTCCTCAAGTTCTAAATTTTATTAGTGGTGCTGTCACTATTTTGTGTGATGCCATTAAAGAAGATTTAATGAAAGAAGACTCTGGCATTGCAATGAACCTGCGAGCTGCGATTCAGCAGTTGGGTGAAAATCTCGTTCAAAATGTAAAAGTACGTGAAGTTCTCAACAAAGAAATGACAGGACTTGCCATGAATTTTACGGATCAATATAGCCATAAAATCATACGCTATGTGAGTGAACGCATTCATGAATGGGATTCACGTGAAATGATCGGGAAAATTGAAAATGAAGTCGGTGGCGACTTGCACATGATCCGAGTAAATGGTGTTGTAGTGGGTGCATTTATTGGTTTGACACTTGGTGTAATTCGGGCAGTGATTGAATCAATTTTATAACTTTAAATATTTTTAATAAGAGAACAATATGCTTCAGCTACAGTCAAAATTGGCCACTCAAGGCGTGACTATTTTTAGTACCATGACGGCACTGGCACATCGTCTAGGTGCACTCAACCTGTCACAAGGATTTCCAGATTTTCCGGCGCCACAAGCCTTACTTGAAGCCTTATCTCAAGCGACTTTAGCTGGACATAATCAGTACCCGCCTGGCGATGGTATTCTCGGTTTACGGGAGCAACTCGCTTTACAATTTCAGCAACGTGATCAAATTCAACTTGATCCGGTTACTCAAATCACGATTACTCCTGGCGCAACCATTGCAATTTTTTGTGCCATACAAGCCTGCATCAATGCAGGTGATGAAGTCATTATTTTTGACCCAAGTTATGATAGCTATGGCCCTTCTGTCGAGTTAGCAGGCGGCAAAGCGGTTCATATTGCCCTGCAAGCACCTGACTTTAAGGTGAACTGGCAACAAGTTAAAGATTTGATTAATGACAAAACCCGTATGATTGTGGTGAATACGCCCCATAATCCAACCGGTACGATCTGGGCAAAACAAGACTGGTTAGAACTCATTGAACTGATTCAAGATAAAAATATTCTGGTTTTATCCGATGAGGTCTATGAACACTTAGTTTTTGATGGTCAACAACACTTTAGCGCATTGCATTTTCCAGAGCTCAGAGAGCGTAGTTTTGTGATTGGTTCTTTTGGAAAAACCTTTCATGTGACGGGATGGAAAACGGGTTACTGCGTCGCTTCACCTGAGCTGATGCGTTTATTCCGCCAGATTTATCAATATGCGAATTTCTGTGGTACGACCCCTTGTCAGATTGCTCTAGCGCAATATATGGAGCAACATCCAGAACATATTCAAGAGCTTTCTCAGTTTTACCAAACGAAAAGAGATCGATTTAATCAGGCAATTCTCAATAGTCGTTTTTTACTTAAACCTTCTCAAGGTACTTATTTCCAAAATCTTGATTATAGTCAAATTCGTCCCGACTTAAACGATGTGGAAATGTGCCAGTTTCTTGCCGAGCAACACAAGATTGTGGCAATTCCAGTTTCGGTTTTCTACCAGCAAGCGCCTGAGTCTTTACGCTTGATTCGATTCTGCTTTGCTAAAAATGATGAGACTCTGCAAAAAGCAGGAGAAATTCTGAATCAATGTTAATAAATTTAGCCACTTAGCACTGTAAAAATACTACAAGTCATTCACTCCAAATATGCTAAGTTGAATATCCGCCCAACTCAACAAAGAGATGGGCGATGGAGAATACATGCCACCAAGACAGTCCTTAATTCAACAGCAAAATCTATGGAAAACATTTTTTGTTTTCTTGCTACCCTTGATTGCAACCAATATTTTGCAGAACTTGTCGGGAACTATTAACACCATCTTTGTTGGTCAAATGATGGGAGTAGATGCAATTGCGGCAGTTTCTGTATATTTCCCTATCTTATTTTTGCTACTCGCTTTTATTATTGGGATTTCAACGGGTACTACTGTTTTAGTAGGGCAAGCATGGGGTGCGCAAAATATAGAGAAAGTCCAAAGTGTGGTCGGTTCTACCCTGTTTATGACCATCATTGGTGGAATTATTACCGCGATTCTTGGTGTGTTTTTCGCCCATGATATTTTGGAGCTTTTAGGTACAGATCCCAAGGTAATGCATCTTGCTTTGCCTTATGTACAATGGATGTTGGCGGGTAGTCCACTTCTGTTCGTTTATATTATCTATACCTCAATTTTACGTGGTGTGGGAGACAGTACGACCCCTTTACTGGCTCTAGCTTTAACCAGTGTCATCGGTGTAATTATTACACCAATTCTTCTCAAAGGTTATTTTGGCTTTCCTGCCCTAGGGATTATTGCTCCTGCTATAGCATCAATTATTAGTTATATCGCAATATTAATTTTTCTCGCGATTTATCTTAACAAGAAAAATCATTCACTTCGGCCGAATCGTCAACTTCTGCAACATATCCGTCATAATCCAGAACTAAGCAAAATTATTTTACGCTTAGGCGTCCCAACGGGTATTCAAATGATTACGACCTCAATGGCGGGTTTAGTTATTGTTGGGTTGGTTAACCATTATGGTTCACATGCTACAGCAGCGTATGGTGCAGTGAATCAGGTACTCAACTACATTCAGTTTCCAGCGATTTCGATCTCCATAGCAGCCTCAATTTTTGCAGCGCAAGCGATTGGTGCGGGTAAATCAGATCTATTAGCGCGAGTAACCCGTACGGCTCTGGGAATGAACTTTTTATTTACAGGTGCCTTAATTGCACTTGGTTATCTATTTTCAAAATATTTAATGGCTTTGTTTATTACCGACCCAACTGTGGTGGTGTTAGGTCAACAGCTTTTATTTATTGTACTTTGGGCGATTTTATTCTTTGGCGCAGGTGCCATTTTTGCCTCTATCATGCGTGCGAGCGGCACCGTGACTGTTCCAATGCTGATTAATATCTCTGCCATTTTATTTATTGAAATTCCATGCGCTTACTGGTTTAGCTCAATGTGGGGACTTAAAGGCATTTGGGTTGCCTATGCCTTGGCATTTGTGAGTTTATGTATTATTCAAGGCTTGTATTATCAATTTATCTGGAAGAAAAAGACGATCAAAGTTCTTATTTAGAACCATCCAAGCCACATAAAAAAAGCCATCATTTGATGGCTTTTTTTAATTTAAATCTTATTTCATCCATTTGGTCACAACGGTTGAAGCGCGTTGATATCCTGTTGGGAACAAACGCTGTAATGCATCAAGAAATTTTGCATCACTACCAATCAATAAACGGCGTTTATTTTTCAAAACGGCATCCAAGATTTGACGAGCCGCTTCTTCTGGTGGGGTACGTAAGAACTTATCAAAGTTTTGAATCGATTTAGCTGGGTCCATACCTAAAGTACTCAAGCTATCACTCATTTTTGCAGCTTTAGCAATATTGGTGCGAATTCCCCCTGGATGTACGCACAAAGAACTCACGCCACTTTTTTCAATATCTAACTCTTGGCGTAATGATTCGGTAAAGCCACGCACAGCAAATTTGGTTGCATTATAGCCAGACTGTGTAGGTTGGGCAGTCAGACCAAATAAGCTCGAGATGTTAATAATGTGTCCATCTTGAGTTTGCTTAATGAACGGTAAAAATTCTTTAGTACCGTATACGACGCCCCAGAAATTAATCCCAACAATCCACTCTAAATCTTCATAGGTCGCGCCTTCGACAGTCGAACCTAACGCAACGCCAGCATTGTTAAAAATCAGGTTAACAGAACCGTGATCTTGTACTGTTTCTTGCGCCCACTGCTTTACCGCTTCACGGTCAGACACATCAAGCTTTTTAGTGGTAACAGTAATATTGCTGTAAGGCTTTAAAAGCTCGACAGTTTGTTGTAATCCTTTTTCATTAATATCACTCAACGAAAGATGGCAACCCTGTTTTGCCAAAAGAATTGCTAACTGTTGCCCAATGCCAGAACCCGCGCCCGTAATTGCAGCGACTTTGTTTTTAAAATTTTTCATTGTCCATCCTTTGTTTTTCGATTTGCACAATCGGTTCATTGCATGTGCACTTTAGACACCTTCAATATAATTTTGACAATACACATTGTCAATATAGTACACTGTAATTTCAGATAGAATGGCACAATTCTGCTGAGGGCTTTATCATAGTGAGCATATTTGGCCAAAACCTATAAATTAGGAAACCATTCTTTAGGAAAAAATTTATTTATGGCGACTAACGACTCAACCAGTAAAAAGAAAACAAAAAGTGTGAGTAAAGAACGTCAGTTCAAAGGGTTATCTCTATCTGAACGTAAAGAAGCACGCCGCGAAAAACTGATTGAAGCGGGTATTGCAACCTACGGAACCCTTGGTTTTTTTTCAGTGACGGTAAAAGATGTCTGCCAAGAAGCTAAACTCACCGAACGTTATTTTTATGAATCATTTAAAAAGAGTGAAGATTTATTCCAAACCATCTTTTTAAAAATGATTGAAGAATTACAGCAAAATCTGATGCAAGCCGTGATTAAAGCTGCACCCGATCCAGAAAAAATGGTCGATGCGGGTTTGAGAGCGCTGCTGACAACATTAAAAGATGACCCGAGATTAGCTCGTATTGTCTATGTCGATGCAGTTCTGGTGCAAGAATTACATAATCAGGCCACCATTCAAGAAACACTTGCGCAATTTGATCGCATGATTCAAGCCTTCGTTATGCTGACCATGCCCCAAATTCAACACCATGAAAATGAGCTCTCTTTAATCGCAACGGGTTTAAATGGATATGTCACTCAAATTGCAATTCGATGGGTGATGGGAGGGTTTGAGCAGTCTCTTGAGCAGGTTTTAACTGCGTGCCGTATCGTTTTCTTATCTTTATTAGCTCAAGTTTCAAAATAATATTAAAGTTTTTTGACAGCCAAAATGTGAAAAAATAGCTAAGCAATTAAGGTGATAACCTATTGAATGATTTTAGAAAGTTTGAGGCTTAGATGTCATAATTTGGTCATACCTTTGCCTTAGTTTTGTCACAAATTATTGCTAAATTCATTTTTATAGACTTTTCTGCAATGAAATTGTCATAATTAATCTTTGTAATAAGCCTGTCATAACTACAAAACGGTTCACCGTTAAATCTATAGGATATTGCGTTGTGAAAGATGACTATATTTTAATTGTCGATGATGAGCTTCCTATTCGTGAAATGATCCATACTTCTTTGGACATGGCAGGTTTTCAGTGTTTACAGGCAGAAGATGCCAAACAGGCTCATCAAATTATCGTCGACCAACGTCCGGCGCTTATCTTGCTTGATTGGATGTTACCTGGAGGTGTAAGTGGTGTCGATTTATGTCGCCGCTTAAAACGCGATGAGAATTTAGCAGAAATTCCAGTGATTATGCTGACCGCTCGCGGAGAAGAAGACCATAAAGTACAAGGTCTTGATGCGGGTGCAGATGATTACATGACGAAGCCTTTCTCAACACGTGAACTGGTTTCACGTATTAAGGCAGTTCTGCGCCGCGCGAATGCATTAAGTGGTGAAAAAACAATTGATGCCAATGGTTTAATTCTTGATCCTGTAAGCCAGCGTGTTAGCTTTGGTAACAGTATTTTAGATATGGGCCCAACTGAATATCGCTTACTTGCGTTTTTTATGACCCATCCAGAACGTGCCTATACGCGTGCCCAGTTGCTCGATCAGGTATGGGGCGGTAATGTATATATTGAAGACCGCACTATCGATGTGCATATCCGTCGTTTACGTAAAGTGTTAGAACCTTTTGGTGTTGACCGATTTGTTCAGACTGTACGTGGAACTGGCTACCGTTTCTCAACACGTGCAGATTTAGCCGCAGGTTAACCAAGATTTATGTATGAACCCTACCCCGTCCCTGAACAGGTACGTGAACAAAAGCTTTCTCGCTACAGTAGTTTATGGACGTTTGCCAAACAAGATTTACGGCTTTTATTATTTTTTCTAATTATTGCCGGTTTAGTCGGTTTCGGTATTGGGTATTTCTGGAGCTGTATTTTTATCGCCTTCGTGGTGTTTTTTACACTCCAGTTGCGTTCTTTATATCTGGTCAATGACTGGATTGCGAATAAACCTTATGACGTTCCTCCAAACCTTAACGGGATTTGGGGGGCATTGTTATTTAATGTTTACCGTGCTCAGCGTCAGGAACGAATTGTTCAGGCCGAAATGGTCGGTTTAATTGACCGGGCTCAGTCTTCATTAGTTGCTCTTGCTGAAGCGGTTGTACTCATTGATGACCAACATCAAATCGAGTGGTGGAACCCTGCTGCCGAACGTTTGTTAGGAATCAGTCCTCTCGACCGTGGCCGCAACTTATTAACCATTTTACGTCAGCCTACTTTTATTGAATATTTTAACAATATTGATCAGGCACCTGATGGGATTAAGCTGCATTCCAATTTTGATGATGACCGTTATGTACAGGTTAAGCTCACTCGATTTGGTGGAGAAAGTCGTTTATTGGTGGCTTACGATGTGACGCGTATGCACAACCTTGAGCAAATGCGTAAAGACTTTGTCGACAATATTTCGCATGAACTTCGTACCCCATTAACCGTGCTCAGTGGTTATATCGAAACCTTTACCGATCAGGAAGATATTAGCCCACGCTGGAAACGTGCATTTGACCAGATGCAATCACAAACCAAACGTATGAATGCGTTGGTCAATGATTTACTACTGTTATCAAATTTAGAAAATAATAAGAAAATCGCAAAAAACCAGATTATTGAAATGCCGAGCTTAATGAATCAATTGTTTGATGATGCTCAGGCCTACAATGCTGATTATGGACACACGCTCAATTTACATATTGATAGCCACTGTGACCTAATTGGTTCTGACATGGAAATTGCCAGCGCATTTAGTAATTTAATTACGAATGCTATCAAGTACACGCCAAAAGGTGGAACCATTACCATTGGCTGGCATGATGATGGCGAACATGCATACTTTAGTGTGCAAGACACAGGCATCGGAATTAACCCTAAACATTTGCCACGACTGACTGAACGCTTCTATCGTGTTGATAGCGACCGTAGTCGTCAAACAGGTGGTACAGGTTTAGGCTTAGCGATTGTAAAACATGTGCTGATGCAACACGGCGCTTATTTAGATGTGCAGTCTAAAGAAAACGAAGGATCAACATTTACCGCAGTTTTTCCAAAAGAAAGACTATATAACATGACCTAAAGTTGCCCTCTCACATTTAAAAAGCCGACTCATGAAAAGTCGGCTTTTTTGTATTATTTAAACCAATTTACTTAGAATTCGAGCAATACGATTTTGTCTGATTTTTCTCTATGACATTTAAAAAGTGAGTGGCAAAAGTATTACTTTGACGCAGTGCATCACGGTGATCGCCACCATCAATCGTTTGATAAATAGTTGGTTTTTTTAATTTACATAGCTGTTGGTAATAAGCAGATGTCCCTCTAGGGTCGACTAAATGATCTTTAGAGCCTTGAACAATCATTAACGGCACAGTCGGCACCATATTTTCAATGGACTGCTTTTTAAGATAAGCCAAAAGAGGTTTTAAGTCTGCGTTAGGGCGAAATATGCTAGAAGGAGACTTCTTCAAATCAGATGGAAGTTCAGATAAACAGCGACTACGTGCTTGAGTCAGCACAGTGTTCATTTCAGGACTTACCAGCTTTTCAGGAATGATGCTTGGATCTGCTGCTTGCGCACCCAATAATACAATCGGGAAGAAAGCTGCCACACTTGGTTCTGGGTTTGGATTACTCTGCACATATTCTGCGATGCCTTCATATTGATAGCCGCCTGGCGCAAGAGCGATTGCCCCTTTTAAATCTAATTCGGGAGCATCTTTTTGACCATAGGCAGACACTGCAATTGCTGCAGCCCCGCCTTGACTATGTCCCATCACCAACCACTGTTTATTAAAGCTCTTGGGCTTAAGCAAATGTAATGCCCGCACTGCATCGACCACCGTATGCAGTTGGCTCTTTGCATTCATATAGGGATGTGCGCCTAATGTGCCTAAGCCTTGATAGTCAGGCGCGACAACTGCATAGCCACGTGCAAGCCAACCATCTAAAGCTTTGGAAGCAACTTCTTGATATGAATGAACTGGCCCACCCACATAGTCGCCCGAAGGTGCACAAGTATCAGCAACTCCAGTCGTACCATGTGCCCAAGCCAGTATCGGCCAGCCATTTTTTGGCGGTGTTCCTTTTGGTAATAAAATAAAAGCCGATGCAACAATAGGTTCGCCCTGAATACCTCGACTACGATAATTGACCAACAAACGCTGATCTGCATGAGGAAACAAATCCGTCACAGTTTGCTGTTCTAGCGACAATATTGAACCCGGTTTTTCGCTCACAATTTGCTTACCCAAATCTGTAATTGGAGCAGCCATAGCAGAACCAGATGCCAAACAAATACTGCTAAATAAAATTTTTAAAAAAGAATTACTTTTTTTAATCAAGGGATTACTCCTCTACTTTCTAATCATTTCAAATTGAACTTATAAAAAATATGCCCCTATTGCATATAACGAACCCAACAAGAGGCAAATGAAAGAACTTATATACCAAAATAGATCACTATTCCCACTAAATCTAGCCTTTAACCACGGAAATGCCAAACCACGCAAAATAAATATGATGGCAACGAGAGAAATAATAATTTTTTCAACTGGCAAACTGATAAAGCTACTTGCTGCACAAAAAGCATAAAAAGAAAAAATACAAAGAATAAAACCAACCGAAATTGCCATAAAATTCGGATACCAATGCCCTCTTTCAACCATCTGGACAATACTTTTACCAGCCCCTAAAAACCGAAAACCATTTGCTCCCCAAAACACACAAATAAAATGAAGTAATGCGGCACAGAATGTTAATAGTGCAGCCAAATATAGTAGAACGTTAGGAAGTGATTGCATTAGATTTTATACTAATCAATATATGTGAGATTTATTATACTTAATTATAAAATATATAAAACTTATAAATAGTTAAAATAAAATTAACTTGGTATTTAATATTTTAAATACCAAGCTTAGGTCATCTCAATTATTTACTCTCAAACTCTTTAAAATCAGCTTTTCTGATTTTTGCATGAATACCTTTGGTTTTATCTACCACTTGTGAAACTTCAAAATCAGTCGCGGCACTTAAATAGGCATACGCTGTCGCTTCATCAATACCGTATTCTTGGTTTAAGAAACGAATGGCTTCACGTGTAGATTTCTTCATCGCTTCATCAAGATCTTCATCTAGACCCGGTGTAATCCAAAATTCAGCATTTTCAGCTAAAGGTTGTTTTAAATCTTTGCCCGGTATTTTGTCCTTACCTGCTTTGAGTAAGGTAAATTTCAGCGTGGCGCGGGCTGAAGCTTCTAGTGCCGTTAATGCCACTTCCCCATCGCCTTGCGCGAAATGGCTATCACCCGTATAGAATAATGCACCTTTGACTTGAACAGGATAATACGCGGTTGAACCTGCACCTAGTTCATTAATATCAATATTTCCGCCATACATTGCAGGTGGTACAGAGTGAACAGGCTCAGACGTATTGGCTGCTACCCCCATAATTCCCATAAAAGGATAGAGCGGAAAACGTATTGATTTACCAGATTCTGTTTTTAATACACCTTCGTATTCACCTTTAGCATTTTTTTCGATTGGGGTGAAAATCGATACATTTCCATAACGTTCAGGATGCTCAGCCGATGCATTTTCTTGCTTTGCTTTTTTAGGAAACTCCCCTACTAAAGCACCTTTACCATGTCGATTTGAAATCACACCGTAAGGAACACGTGGCTCAACTTTAAGTACTTCAACTTTCAGAATATCACCGGGCTGTGCACCTTCAATTGCAACAGGGCCTGTCACAATATGCGGCCCATCTTTATGAAAATCATGCTTTAAATTTGACTGCGTAATTATTTTTGCATCTTCCAAGATTTCATTAGATTTGACACCTTTCGATTGAAAGAACTTTTCAGCATTACGCCCTTGGTCTTCAAGCAAACCTTCATGAGAAACCGTATCAAATGTCACAACACTACCCGACGGAACAGTAAGCACGGGTTTAGCATCTCGATTTGGTAAATAGCCCCATGTAATGGTATTTAAAGTAGATGGAACGTAATAATTACCTTTATATTCTCCATTTTGAAGTTGAGTAGGTTGTTTTGAAATTTGATTTAAAACTTTAAAATCATTGGCATGGGTGAGTGAAATACAAAGTACAGATAAAACCGAAGCTGTCAGGCGTTTAACTTTTAACATGATTTCAGAACCTAAAAAATATGAAAGTTACAGTAAAGTCCTGAACAAGTAGCAAGCATTGTGCCAAGGCTAAAGTTGTGTAATATCTAAAAAGCATTTCTTGCTTATAAAAAAATAAATAATTTTTTAGATTTAATAACTTATCTTCAAATGAAATTAAAACCTCGACTTAAGTCTAACTTAAGTATTTCATTCTATTTTTATTTATTAATTTTTAATCATATTAATATTTTTGCTCTCTTCAGATACATATTTATAGACTAGCTTATATAACGTACTCATTTAGATCACTTAATAATAATTATATTTCCATATAATATAAATCCAAACATAATTATATATTTTAGGTTTATATAATTTAAATCAAAAAAACCCTGAATAATTAAAGTCAGGGTTTACTTGTTTTTAGGGAGCTATATAACGGACTAAACGGTATGTCCCATGCGCTCGCCCATTACAACTACAGACTCAGCTTTAAAACGTTGTTCCCATTCGATCTTATCTTTTTCAAATAAAATAACAGCTGTAGAACCTAAATAAAAACGTCCAAGCTCAGCACCTTTCTCTAGCTTTAACTGATGATGTTGTAATTCGATACGGCCTGAAGGTTTTACCTTGCCTGTTGCCACAGTTTCAATACCAGCAACAATCATCGCACCTACTAGAACAACAGCCATACGGCCAAGTTCAGTATCGAACAAACACACCATGCGTTCATTACGAGCAAATAATCCCGGTACATTTTCAGCAGTGACCTGATTTACTGAAAATAGCTCGCCTGGCACGTATAACGTTTCTGTTAATGTCCCGGCAAACGGCATATGAACACGATGGTAATCACGCGGTGATAAATAAACTGTCGCGAACTCACCGTCTTGGAATGGTTGAGCAAGTTGTGGATCGCCAATGAGTTTCTCTACAGAGAAACTTTGACCTTTTGCTTGAAAGACTTCACCCGCAGTAATTTTACCAATTTGGGAAATTGCGCCGTCCGCTGGTGAGACAATGCTATCTGTATTTTCATCAATCAGACGTACACCCTCTTTTAATGCACGGGTAAAAAAGTCATTAAAAGATTTATATTTCAGTGCATTGCCTTGTTCAGCAATCGATAAATCAATCCCATATTTAGCTTTAAACGCATGAATAACAGCGTTTTTCACAACTGGATTTTCACTCGCAGCAACTTTACCTACCACACGGCTCAATTGATGCTGTGGTACAAGGTTTTGTGCCTTAATAAATAATTCTTTTTTTAATCGAGATGTGAAACTCACGACGGTGATTCTCCAGTAATAATAGGACTATCGAGGCGATTGCCCCATTCACTCCACGCACCATCATAGGCTTTTGCTTCCCAGCCCAAGAGTCTAGCCAGAATATAGGCCAAACCGGAACGGTGATGTGACTGGCAGTACACAACTACAGGTTGTTGTAAATCGAACCCAAGTTGTTCAAGGCGCTGCCGCGTGCGTTCAAGCGGATGCAATTTTAGATGATTTTGACGATTAAGTGCAGTACTCCATTCAAAATGGAGGGCATTTGGAATGTGACCGCCGCGTCGCGCTGCTAAACGGACACCACTATATTCATCACTCGTCCGGCAATCCCACAGTTGCACACTTTCTTGCTCAACTTGTTTGCGTAGCTCTTCATAGTTCACACGGAACTGAGCGGCATGTGATAAATCAATTTGAATTAAGTCTGTAACAGGAGAAATTTTTTCAACTTCTGCTGTAGTTGGTAAGCCTGCACCTAACCATGCATGGATACCGCCGTTAATTAAACTGGTACGGGTAAATCCTAGGCAATGCAAATTCCAGATTAAACGCCCAGCCCATGCACCACCTTCATCGTCATAGACCACAACATGATGATTCGGTGAAATATTCAATTTTTCAATCAGTGCTTGCAAACCCGCTTCATCTGGCAAAACACCAGTGGCTTCTTCGTGTTGAGCCACTAACCATTTAGGCTGTAAATGAATGGCATGTGGAATATGGAGTTGTTCATAAACCGATGCACGGCTCAAATCTATAATGCGAATATATTCATTGCCTAAATAAGGCACTAATTCTTCTGCTTCTATTAATAAATCGAGTTTAAAATCAGGGAGTGTCATCGTCATGGTTTCTTTTTATACCAGCTTATTTTCAATCTTAGCATAAGCATATATCTAACAAACTCTGATTTTCTGCTACGCTTTAGCAGAAAATCAGATATCAGCATTCTCACTTTTAAAAATAAAAAATAGCGAGACCACTTTTTACTTAAACCACTTCTTCAAGTTCTTCGATTTCAAAAACCTGACGCAAATAGGCCAAGAAAGTATCGTTGTCAGTCATGGTTTTACCCGGACTATCAGAGATCTTCGCAACTGACTGACCATTACATTCAACCAGTTTCAACACAATATTCAGTGGCTTTTGCCCCATATCGTTGGTTAGGTTAGTACCAATACCGAAACTCACCTGAAAACGATCTTTAAAGTATTGATGCAACTCCCATGCCTTTGGCAAATTAAGGCCATCGCTAAAGGTCAGCATTTTGGTTTTGGTATCAATTTTTAATTTACGGTAATGTGCATACGCCTTATCACCCCATTCATACGGGTCGCCACTGTCATGACGTAAACCATCAAATAGTTTGGCAAAATACAGGTCAAAGTCGCGTAAGAAAGCGTCCATCCCTACCACATCGGTTAGGGCAATTCCTAAATCTCCACGGTACTCTTGTACCCACGTCTCTAAAGCAGCTTTTTGGAAATCACGCAAACGTACATCAAGTGCCTGAAACGCCTGTAGGAATTCATGTGCCATGGTCCCGATCGGTGTAATGTTAAGCTCTTTAGCCAGCAACACATTACTTGTACCACGGAACACATTTGGTACAGTTTTATGAAATGCCGCTACGACATGTTTTTGCCAAGCAAAGCTATAACGACGACGTGTACCAAAATCAGAAACTAAAAACGGTGGATCGTTTGGCTTTTGAGATTTTTCATATTGCTGAATCAAATCGAGTTTTGCTTGTAAACGGCGTTCGCCTTCGGCCCAAACTTGATCTGTTTTGATACGGCTAAAATACAACTCATTTACAATGGCTAGGACAAAAATCTCGAACATCATCGCCTGAACCATCGGTCCTTCAATATGAATATCTAATCGGCCTTCTGCATCAATACTAGCCTGAATAAAACGACGTTTGAGTTGGAATAATTCTAAGTAATCGACAAAGTCGCTTTTAATAAAGCGTAATTTTCTTAAATATTGTAGCTCGTCTTCTTTATATTTGAGATTACATAAATGGTCGAGTTGCTCGTTTAAGTCATCCAAAATATCCACTAATGGATAGACTGTATCTTCTAAGTTTCTGCAACGAAAATGATAGACACTATGTGTTTGCGGGAATTTATGCAGAACCACTTGTAGCATCGTAAATTTGTACAAGTCTGTATCTAGTAAAGAATGGATAATTGGAGACATAGTCAATGATTATTCGCTTGCTTCTTAGCATTAAAGCATATTTTTATGGATGAATTACGAGGTTTTATACCATTGTTGCAGTTCCATGAAATTTCCTTTTAAAAATCATTTAATTTAAATTCTGCTAAACTACGTTAATTCAATTAATTATAGAAATTTGCTTTAACTATGCGCGCTTTAATACAACGAGTTCTTGAAGCCAAAGTGGTTGTAGACGGTGAAACTACAGGCGAAATCCAACACGGCCTACTGGTGTTTTTAGGCATTGGCCGAGATGATACTTTGGCTATTGGTCAAAAGCTTATTGATAAAATTTTGAAATATCGAATTTTTGATGATGAACAAGGCAAAATGGGCTGGAACGTGTCTCAAGCAAATGGTGGAATCTTGCTTGTGTCACAATTTACCTTGATGGCACAAACACAAAAAGGTCTGCGTCCAGACTTTGGCCCAGCAATGCCACCTAGCGACGCAAAAGCGTTATACGAACAATTGGTTGAATATGCGCATTCTCAATTTGAAAAAGTTCAAACTGGAATTTTTGCAGCCGATATGAAAGTTCATTTGATTAATGATGGTCCAGTGACATTCAATCTAGAAGTCGAAGCATAGACATAAAAAAACTCCCAAAATGGGAGTTTTTTTATATTTGGATATTAACGTCCAGTTTTCTCTTTAATAAAAGCACGTGCCTGACGTACTTTATCTTTTACTGGTTTTGGTAACTTAGGTGGAATGAGCTTAGCAACCTGGTTGAACCATACCAACAAGCTGAAGTCACCTTCCATTTTAATGCTGCCATCTTGCATACCCGTCATAAATGCTGTTGGGTCACCTTTGATCAAAGTTTTTACACCTTGCTCACTGTCTGCAAATTGCAAAATAAAATCAGCTTTTTCAGGTGCGCCTGCAACAGTATCAATCTGACCATTATTAATAATGATCTGACGTGCAACACCTAAATCTGTACCGATCTGAATACGAAATGCACGGTCATGAATCAGTTCAATAAACTTAGGGCTAGTACGCGCCAACTGCTTCATACGCAGCACTAAACCTGCTACCAACAAATCTAATGGGTCTGTACTGACATCAACAAGAGGTAACTTGACTACAGGTATGGAAGAAAGTTTCATGAACATTCACGCCTATTGTATTTTTATGAAAACTTTAGAGCAAAACTTAGCAAGGTCATACCATTGCCTATGTTTTATGCATCAATTGATATTTTTTAGCTGGCAACGCAATCTAGATGAAACGTCAACAGACCCATCTATCGTAGCATAACTGGCTATTTTTTAATAAATGCTTTGTATAATAAAAATCACGTTTCGTAAATGAAAAAGGCATGCTGTGCATACCTTTTTACCGTTAGATAACAATTTAATTATCGGCTAGAACATTGCTGCTGATCATCTTCATATACTGGCGTGTGTTCTATATATTGGCGATTTGCCAATGCCTTTTGTGCTTGTTTATCCTCACGTAACAAAATAAATGTAACCATTACCATCGCTAGACTTAATGCAGTTAAATAACTATATGTGACTGGCATTTCAAAAGTGACTTGAACTCCAAAACGGACCACTTCCAATAGCCCCCAAAAGAACATCCCTGCAAGCATAAAACCAAGCCAACGACGGTAAGGAGAAAAGAAAACAGCAACAAGCGCGACAGCAATTAAGCTGAATCCGGCGATAGCGGCAAAATTCGCTGTTACCATAGAAACCTCCGTCTTAATGAAAACGTCTAAAAACATTCGGTCTTTAATACCCGACCTCATTCCAAAAACAACTTTAATTCATGATTTGTGTTGAAGCTTACGATGCATTATGGATGTTTTTTTTTAGAAAAAAAGACCCGTTTTTTCTTAATGCGACATACTTTGTCGCAACATTCTTTTGTCATTACATTTTTGTAAAATTCAAAAAGTTCGATTCCCTATATGGCATCAATTCTGGCGTGTCATTACAAAAAAATATGCCGTTTTTAAGGATCAAAATAAGTTTTTTTCAGATTTTTTTATTGCCTTTTTTCTGTGCAAAATTTTGTCATAACTTGCTTGTTTTTATGACTATTCTGCATAAAAAAAGCGCTACTCTGAAGTAGCGCTTAAAGCTTATCCATATAGGTTAAGCACGATTTAAATCTTTATCATGCATACCGAGTAAATAAAGCACACCATCTAAACCAACACTTGAAATCGCTTGATTTGCGTTTTGGCGTACTAATGGTTTTGCACGATAGGCAACACCTAAACCTGCGATCGCAAGCATCGGTAAATCGTTTGCACCATCGCCTACTGCCATCGCTTGCTCTAGAGAAATCCCCATCTTATTTGCAAGCTCGCGTAATAACTCAGCTTTACGGGCACCATCTACAATCGCACCTTTCACTTCGCCTGTTACGAAACCGTCTTGGACATCTAAAATGTTAGCGTGAACTTCATCAATACCGAGTTTGCCTTGTAAATACTCAGCAAAATACTGGAATCCACCAGATAAAATTGCCGTTTTATAGCCAAGTGCTTTTAAAGTCGAGATAAGACGCTCTGCACCTTCGGTAATGGTTAAACGCTCTGCAATTTTAGGTAAAACAGCAGCATCAAGACCTTTTAATAATGCAACACGGGCACGGAAACTTTGCTGAAAATCAAGCTCACCTTGCATCGCTCTTTCAGTGATTTCAGCAACTTGTGCGCCTACCCCTGCTTCAATCGCCAACTCATCAATCACTTCTTGTTCAATTAACGTTGAGTCCATATCGAAACACACCAAACGGCGATTACGTCGATAAGCGTTGTCTTCTTGAACAGCAACATCGATATTTAATTCGCTTGAAAGAAGTAAACATGCAGCTCGCATGGCTTGTGCATCTAAAGTTGGGCCGCTACTTAGACCAAACTGTACACAGGCACGACGTGGGAATGCACTATCCTTTTCAAAGTCTACACGACCTGATAAACGCGTTACTGTTTCGATGTTAAAGCCTTGGCTAGACACAATTTTTGTAACTGCTTGTAAGTGTGCCGCAGTGAGTTCTGGAGCTAAAGCCGTGACGATATAACGAGTCCGACCACCTTCACTTACCCATTGATCGTATTCTGCGCCCGTGATTGGTTTAAAGCGCACTGTTAAGCCAATATCATGTGCTAAAATCAGAATCTCTTTCATTGCCAATGCGGTCGCAGTTTCATTATCAGAAGCGACTACAATGCCTAATGTAAGTTGATTATGAATAACAGCCTGACCTACATCCAGTATTTGCAATGAATGTACGGATAGTACTTGCATTAATCGGGTAAACTGGTTTGGTTGGTCCGGTCCTAAAAAGGATATAAGAATGATTTCTCGCATGAATTGACTCTAGTCTGAGTGACAACTATTGTAAGAATCATAATCGAATTTCAATATAATTGCCTTGGAAGTTTAACTTGATTGCGCCTAGACAAGGGCTATTTGCTAGCCTACTGATCGTTAGTTTTGCATTGCATACCTTTTTATTGGTCATTGCAACGACACACCAGCTTAATGAAAACCGTGCGAGTCAAGGTCAGCTCATGACCAGTCAGCTCGTTGCAGACAGCTTATCCGAGCTTGAACCTGCTAATACGGTGTCTTTGGCTCTGATTGCCAATCGCTATGCGACCAATCCAAGTGTTGCGTCTATTCGCATTCTTGATGCAAACAAACAGGTTCTAGCAACGAGCGGAATTTCAAAAACCCGCCAAGGCGAAATTTTTGCTCGTGATGCCCTTCAAAATGAAAAGAAAGTCGGATCTATTGAAGTTACGTTGATTCAGCCAAGTATCGGAGAAATTCTTCGTACTCAATGGCTTGCAATTTTAGCTTCTCTGTTTTTGCATGTTTTATTGTGGCTTGCCTATCGCGCGATTGCTCGTCCAACACGAAGTGAATATTTGGCACGCATTAATGAAGAAAACCGCTTGAAGCATGAAATTCAGCAGTTAACTCAAGCATTGGCTCTAGAAAAACAAAATACGGTAACCTTGGTTGCACAAGCTCAGCAACAAGCTAAAGCGAAACCAGCAGCTCGCCAACAAGCCGAAAAAACTTCAGATTCAGCTGACCAACATACGTTGGCACTCAATATTCAGTTTTATGACCCTAAACAGTTATTAAGCAGTGTTAACCAATCGGTATCTGTTCCTTATTTCAAACTCTGCCAGCTCTTTTTAAACAAGAGTATTGAGTTATGCGTTAAGCATTACCAATTGAAACTCACAGATATTGAAGTAGTAGATGAGTTTAATGCCGACGGTGCGACACTTGCGATTTCAACCTCTCATACGCATGCCGTAGAATGTCTACTTATGATTGGAACAGTATTCCAATTACTTTCAGATGTTTTATATAAACGTTACCGTGAAGATAAACGCTTTGCGCTGCAAACTCGTAGTGCAACATGTAATGCTGTAGAAGCTATGCAAATCGATGCAAAAGAAGCTGCTCAACGTTTAGCACAGCATCTTCACGCTAAAGAGTCTGCTTTATATCTCGAAAATGAACAGCTCAAAGCAATTCAAGACAGCTACCAACTTGTTGCTATGCCAAACCCAAGCAATGTGATGACACGTCATGCATTTATGATCAATGGTATGAATGCAGAATGTGCTGAACTTGCTCAAAATATCCGGACTGAAATTTTAATGGGAAAAAAATCAATCCCACAAAGTGATAGTCCAAGTAGTGCAGCTTCATAAAAAGTAACTACGCGCATCAGAACCTAGCCTTTTGGCTAGGTTTTTTTATTTAAATTCATACCTTTTATTTAAAACTACTCCTTTTTCTTATGATTTATTTGTATAAATAAATCTCGATCTATTCTTAGAGGTCACAAATTTGGATAAATCAGAATCATAGGCAAAATTCTCTAAACAGCGTAAACTATGCAAAATTTATTAAATAGAAATTGTCTTACGACAAAAAAAGGTGAAAGCGAATGCCGCTGAGTCGTGTTGAAGATCTTGTCGCCGATATTCGTGCAGGCAAAATGGTTATCTTGATGGATGACGAAGATCGCGAAAATGAAGGTGATCTTGTCATTGCAGCAACGCATGTTCGTCCTGAAGATATTAACTTCATGATTACCCATGCACGTGGTCTAGTTTGCCTAACGCTAAGCCGTGAGCGCTGTAAACAGTTAAACCTTCCGTTGATGGTTGACCAAAACGGCGCTCAGCACAGTACAAACTTTACCTTATCAATCGAAGCCGCTGAAGGTATTACCACGGGTATTTCAGCAGCAGAGCGTGCACATACAATTCAAGCTGCTGTCGCAGCGCATGCAAAACCAACTGATATCGTACAGCCGGGTCATATTTTCCCGTTAATGGCTCAACCAGGCGGTGTTTTACATCGTGCAGGCCATACCGAAGCAGGTTGTGATTTAGCTCGTTTAGCAGGCCTTGAACCGGCTTCTGTCATTTGTGAAATCATTAATGAAGATGGCACAATGGCACGCCGTGCAGATTTAGAAATTTTTGCCGAGAAGCATGGCTTAAAAATTGGTACAATTGCGGACTTGATTCACTACCGCATGACCAATGAGCAAACGGTTGAACGTCTGGATCAAAAAACCATTCAAACAGAATATGGTTCATTTGAACTTTATCGTTATCGTGAGATTGGTAACCCGGACATTCATTTGGCTTTAGTTAAAGGCGAGCCAAAAGAAGGTGTTACAACAGTACGTGTGCATGGTTTTAGTCCAATTCGCGATTTGCTTAAGCTAAATAAAGCTGATGGTGAACCTGCGTGGAATTTAGACCGTGCCCTACAGACGATTGCAGCGAGTGATCGCGGTGTTTTAGTCTGGATCGGACAAGATCATTTGCAAGACTTGGGACCAGCGTTGGATGATTTAAATAAGCCAAAACCGGTGAAATCCAATGCAGCACTTTCACATCAATATCAAACCATTGGTGTCGGTGCTCAAATTTTGCGTGACTTAGGTGTTGAAAAAATGAAGCTTCTTAGCTCACCATTACGTTTCAATGCTTTATCTGGCTTTAATTTAGAAGTAGTGGAATATGTCACTGCTGATCAAATCACAACGAAATAATCGAGGTTGCTATGGCAATTCGCCGTATTGAAGGTTTATTACATCTCGCAAGCGAAGGTCGTTATGCGATTTTAGTGGGTCGTTTCAACAGCTTTGTTGTTGAACACTTATTGGATGGTGCAATCGACACATTAAAACGTCATGGTGTAAATGAAGATAACATTACTGTTATTCATGCTCCTGGCGCATGGGAACTCCCGATTGTTGCTAAAAAATTAGCTACATCAAACCAGTTTGATGCCATTATCGCACTTGGCGCAGTTATTCGTGGTAGCACACCACACTTTGACTTCGTTGCTGGTGAATGTGCAAAAGGTTTAGGTGTAGTCGCGTTAGAAAGCAGCTTGCCTGTCATCAATGGTGTATTAACTACTGATAGCATCGAGCAAGCCATCGAACGTTCAGGTACAAAAGCAGGAAACAAAGGTAGCGAAGCTGCTTTAACTGCAATTGAAATGGTTAATTTATTAAAGGCAATTTAAAGCATGTCTCAAACACTGCAAGCCGCTTATGCAGCAAAACGTAAAGCACGTCGTTTTGCTGTACAAGGTATTTATGAGTGGCAAATGAGTCACAACCCTGTACATGAAATCGAAGCACGCACCCGTGCTGAAAATGCAATGCACAAGGTAGACTTAAACTACTATCACGAACTTCTAACACAAGTGATTGCACAGCACGAAGATCTTGATGCATTACTTATTCCGGTTCTTGACCGTGAACTTAGTGCACTTGATGGTGTAGAGCTAGCAACATTACGCTTGGGTGCTTACGAGTTACGTGATCATTTAGAAGTACCTTATCGTGTCGTTCTAGATGAAGCTATTGAACTCGCTAAACACTTTGGTGGAGCAGATAGCCATAAATACATTAATGGCGTTCTAGATCGTTTAAGTTCAACACTACGTAGTGCTGAAAAACAACAAGCAAACTAATAGGTTTGAAGTTGATATGGCTGAGTTTTCTATTATTGACCAATACTTTAACAGACAATCTTACACAGATGTCACCTTGGGTATTGGAGATGACTCAGCCTTAATTACCCCTCCCGTAAACCAACAATTGGTGATCTGTGCAGATACACTCGTTGCTGGACGTCATTTTCCTCTTGATACCTCTGCCCATGCAATTGGCTGGAAAAGCGTAGCTGTCAATCTTTCAGATATTGCAGCAATGGGGGCAAAACCGCATAGTATTTTACTGGCGCTCAGCCTACCTACAATTGATCATGAATGGCTTGAAGGATTCAGTCAGGGAATTTATGACTGCTGTAATCAATTTGGCGTTGCTCTTATTGGCGGAGATACGACTCAAGGCCCTCATCTCACCATTACTGTTACGGCCATGGGCTGGATTGAAAGCGGACAAGCCGTGTTACGTTCAGGTGCCAAAGTCGGTGACTATGTTTGTGTGAGCGGTCAAGTTGGTGATGCAGCTTATGGTTTACAGCACCTAGGTCATCCATTACAAAAAAGACTAGACTATCCGACACCACGTTGTCAACTTGGACAACAGTTAAAGGGATTAGCATCTAGTATGATTGATATTTCTGATGGATTAGCCCAAGATTTAGGTCACATTTTAAAAGCTTCAAAGGTCGGTGCCCGATTACTTTTAGAAAAGTTACCGATTGATTCAACGCTAGAAGAACTACCAGAACAACAGCGCTGGCAATATGCGCTAGCTGGTGGTGATGACTACGAATTATGTTTTACAATAACACCGCAAAATTATGAAAAACTTTTGCAAAAACAACTAGACATTAAGATTACAATGATCGGAGAGATCGTTGAGCAAACACAACTAACTTTTGAGCACGTGGGTTCAGATTACCCATTGCAAATTCATGGATACCAACACTTTGCATAAGCCACCGATTCATTTTAAGGACATGTCTTGGTTCAACCGCTGCATCGTTTTCTGTGGAGTTGGTTTCGGATCTGGTCTCGCACCTAAAGCTCCTGGTACTTTTGGCTCTGCCTTTGCCCTACTCTTCGTTCCAATCTGGTTATCACTTGGCTTTAACTTAAGCTTGATCGCCATCCTTATCATGTCATTGATCGGGATTTATATCTGTGGTCAAACTGCAAAAGTCCTTGATGTTCATGATGATGGGCGAATTGTGTGGGATGAATTTGCAGGACAATCAATTACTCTTCTGCCTTTAATCTTTTTTAATATAATGTCGTTACAATGGGCACTAATTGGTTTTTGCTTATTCCGCCTATTTGATGTTTGGAAACCTTGGCCAATCCGTGTTGCCGACCAGAAAGTTGCTGGTGGTTTCGGGATCATGCTAGACGACATCATTGCAGGGCTTTGGGCGGCCCTCTGTATCATCATATTTATTACTTTTTGGGGCGTAACGCCATTTAAGTAGGTTTACTCATGTCAACTACCGTCATTATCCTTGCTGCAGGTAAAGGAACGCGTATGCGTTCTCAGCTTCCTAAAGTACTACAACCTTTAGCGGGTCGCCCACTTTTAGAACATGTCATTCAAACAGCAAAAAAAATACACGCAGAAAATATTATTACGATTTATGGGCATGGTGGTGACCACGTCAAACAAACTTTTGCACAAGAAAATATTGTGTGGGTTAAACAAGCAGAACAACTAGGTACAGGCCATGCGGTACAAATGACTTTACCCGTACTTCCTAAAGACGGGATTTCATTAATTCTTTATGGTGATGTACCTTTAGTACGTCAAACAACGCTAGAGCAACTTGTTGAAGTTTCAAGTAAAACGGGCATTGGCATGATTACTTTACATGTCGACAACCCAACAGGTTATGGTCGTATCGTTCGTCAAGAAGGTAAGATTCAAGCGATTGTTGAACATAAAGATGCAACAGAAGCTCAGCGTCAGATTCAAGAAATCAACACAGGTATTTACTGTGTTAGCAATGCAAAACTTCATGAGTGGTTGCCTAAACTTTCAAACGAAAATGCGCAAGGCGAATATTATCTAACTGATATCGTAGCAATGGCTGTTGCAGATGGTCTAGAAATCGCATCTATTCAACCAGAACTCGCTTTTGAAGTTGAAGGCGTCAATGACCGCTTACAACTTGCTGCACTTGAACGTGAGTTCCAGCAACAGCAAGCAAAAGAGCTTATGCAACAAGGCGTAACTTTTGCAGACCCTGCACGCTTTGACTTACGCGGTTCTGTAAAAGTTGGACATGACGTTCGTATTGACGTCAATGTGATTATTGAAGGTGACTGTGAACTTGGCGATTTTGTAGAAATCGGGGCTGGTTGTATTTTAAAGAACACCAAAATTGCAGCCGGAACTAAAGTTCAAGCCTATAGCGTTTTTGATGGCGCAGTTGTAGGCGAAAATGCTCAAATTGGACCATTTGCACGCTTACGCCCAGGCGCTAAATTGGCAAATGAAGTACATATCGGCAACTTTGTTGAAGTTAAAAATACAACGATTGGATTGGGTAGTAAAGCTAACCATTTCACCTATTTAGGTGATGCAGAAATCGGTGCTGAATCGAATATTGGGGCAGGTACGATTACTTGTAATTACGACGGTGCAAATAAACACAAAACCACTATTGGTGATGCCGTTTTTATCGGTTCTAATAGCTCGCTGGTTGCTCCGGTGACCATTGGGAGTGGCGCAACAGTTGGTGCTGGTTCTGTGATTACGAAAGATGTAGCCGAGCAAAGTCTCTCCTTTGAACGTGCACAACAAATTTCAAAAGCAAATTATCAACGTCCCCAAAAGGTTAAAAAATAAGAGGATTGAAGTATGTGTGGTATCGTCGGAGGCGTTGCACAACGTTGTGTAACCGAGATTTTACTTGAAGGTTTAAAACGTCTTGAATACCGCGGTTATGATTCTGCGGGTGTTGCTTTACTGAATAACCAACAAATTTTACGTGAGCGTCGTGTAGGTAAAGTTATCAATCTTGCAGAAGCTGTCGCTGAACACCAACTTGCGGGGGCTATCGGGATTGCGCATACCCGTTGGGCAACACATGGTAAACCAACTGAAAACAATGCTCACCCTCATATGTCAGGTAAGGTCGCTGTAGTACATAACGGTATCATTGAAAACTACCAAGAATTAAAAGACGACCTTCAAGCTTTAGGTTACGTTTTTACTTCTCAAACAGATACTGAAGTTGTTGCACACTTAGTTGCTGAAGCATTAAAAAGTACAGATAGCCTTTTAGAAGCTGTTGAAACTGTTGTACCTCAGCTTAAAGGTGCTTACGCGCTAGGTATTATCCACAGCGATTATCCAGATGAACTCATTACTGTACGTGAAGGTTCACCACTCGTGATTGGTGTAGGTATTGGTGAAAACTTTATTAGTTCAGACCAACTTGCACTTTTGCCTGTAACTAACCGCTTTATGTACCTAGAAGAAGGTGATATTGCACGTCTTACACGTACTTCAATTGAAGTATTTGCAAATGGCGAGCGCGTTGAGCGTCCAGTACGAGAGCTTGATGCAACCGTAAGCAGTGCATCAAAAGGTGAATACAAACACTACATGCTCAAAGAAATTTATGAGCAACCAGAAGCAATCAAGCAAACAATTTCTCAAGCGCTTGATGGCAATAGCTTACGTGATGATTTCTTGAAAAATGCTGATGCAGATTTCAATAAAATTCAAAGCGTACAAATCATTGCGTGTGGTACAAGTTATCACTCAGGAATGATTGCGAAATATTGGTTTGAGCAACTGATTGGCGTGCCTTGCCAAGTTGAAATCGCAAGTGAATTCCGCTATCGCACTCCTGTAATTGTTGAAAATACACTTTATATTTGTATTTCACAGTCAGGTGAAACTGCCGATACTTTAGCTGCACTACGTGAAACTCAAAAGCGTGCGAAAGCAAACAATATCGATATTCAGACTTTAACCATCTGTAACGTTGCGACGTCTTCAATGGTTCGTGAAACTGATCATCACTTATTGACGCTTGCTGGTCCTGAAATTGGTGTTGCTTCAACTAAAGCGTTCACGACTCAGCTCGCTGCGCTTATGTTGTTAATCTTGAAAATTGGTCAAGTTAAACAACGTATTAGCCCTGCTCTGCTTGAAGAAATTACACGTGAGTTATGGCACAGCCCGAAAGTTATTCTTGATACGCTTAAGTATGATCCAGAAATTTTGCGTTTGTCTGAATTATTCGTTGAAAAAAATCACTGCTTATTCTTAGGCCGTGGTACGAATTATCCAATCGCATTGGAAGGCGCATTAAAGCTAAAAGAAATTTCATATATTCATGCCGAAGGCTATGCAGCTGGTGAGTTAAAACACGGTCCATTAGCACTTGTTGATAATGAAATGCCGATCGTGATTCTTGCTCCAAATGATGAAATGCTTGATAAGCTAAAATCAAATATGGAAGAAGTTCAGGCACGTGGTGGTGAATTATTTGTTTTCGCGGATGAAAATAGCGGAATCAGTGAAAAAGACCGTCAACACGTTGTACATATTCCAGCAGTAAACGAATGGTTAGCTCCAATCGTTTATAGCGTACCAGTTCAGTTATTGTCTTATCACGTTGCTGTATTACGTGGTACCGACGTTGACCAGCCACGTAACTTGGCCAAGTCAGTAACTGTAGAGTAATTCAAAAAATATCATTATTAAGGCATCACCTGCTTTAATAATTGATTGATTAAGCCCGATATGTGTAAGTGCATATCGGGCTTTTTTATTGCATTCATATCACTACACAGACGCTTTTGCGTATAAGAGAATCTAGTTTGATAGTAGAAAACTTCCCTAGGCCCCTGAGTCACAATGGACTTTTACTTTTGCGCTGATTTAAAGTTTGAGAGATCATTGCGACACAGAGATAAAGGAGCTAAGCGAACTTAGCCCATTTCAGTTTTGTCGCAGCGTTGAATGCTGCTAAACAAGTTAGGGGCAAAGTCCTGTGGGAGAACAGGACTTTGCAAACTGGTGTGTTTTAAACGTTGTACGGTTTGAGATGAATACACCTGCGCGAGCTGTTGGCAAATACAATCGCAACTTGCTTGCATGTGTTCACCTGATAAGCAAATTCTTTTAAATTCCTGCTGAGCATTGGCTTCATCATTTGTAATACCGTAAGCACCGACCACAAGGTTTAAAACTAATATAAATTTATGAAGTTTCATATTATTCTCATGATTATTTATATCTTTAAATAAAATAAAAATATTATTCGTTTAAATATTAAAATAATTTTTTAAATAATAGTTAGCCCTCCCATAAATACAGGAAAATAAAATAATTAAGATTTTAAAATAAAAATAATTTATAAATTTAAAATATCAGGTAGCAAAAACCTAAATTTTAAATAAATAAAATAGTTAAATGAGAGAGAAAATGAGTTTGAATAATGGCATGGCCAACTCCTTAAAAATGGAGTCCTACCACCAAATTGAACTGCACCCCATAAGTTAGACTTTTAAAACTTATGAGGTGTGCTCTATGCCA